>NZ_VCBQ01000019.1:0-63669 GCF_006386455.1 Paracoccus sp. FO-3
CGCCCCGGCCAGCCTGTCGGCGGCCCAGCCCTGCGCCAGGCCGTTGAAGGTCAGCGCCATGCCGGGGCGGGCCAGCCGCACCTCGGCCCGCGACCAGGCGACCGAATCCCAGCCGGCCAGGGCACGGGCCGCGGCCTCGTCCCCGCCCTGCGCCCGCGCCAGCCACAGCGGCTGCACGGTGGGGTCGAAGGCGCCGCCGGTGGCGCGATGCAGCCGGTCGGACAGGGCCAGCAACTCGACCATGCCGGCGGCGGGAAAGCGCAGCCGCCCGTCGCGGTTCAGCCGCGCCAGATCCGAGTCGCGATGCAGCGAGAACAGGTTTTCGACCTGGGCCAAAAGCCACGCCGCCTCGGCAAAGAAGCCGCGCGCCTGCGCCGGGCCCGCGCCATGCAGCCGCAAGGTGACATCGGCACCCATGGCGCGGCCCCGCCATTCCTGGGAAGGCGCGGCGGGTGCGGCGCCTGCCATGCCGGGCAGCGCGGCGCTGGCGGTCAGCAGCAGGAAGCGGCGGCGGTTCATGGCGCATCTCCGGTCGGGGCGGGACTGCGGGCGCGGCGCTTGAGCACCGGGCAGGTGCCGGGGTCGTTCATCACCACTTGGCAGCGCAGGCACAGCACGCATTCGTTGGGGTTGATCCGGCCCAGCGGGTCGATGGCGCCGACGGTGCATTTCGTCTCGCACAGCCGGCATTCGCGGCCGCATTGCGGGCGGCGCTTGAGCCAGTCGAAGATCTTCAGCTTGGCCGGGATCGCCAGCCCCGCGCCCAGGGGACACAGGTAGCGGCAATAGAACCGCTCGATGAACAGCCCGCCCGCCAGCACCGCAAGCGCGAACAGCACGAAGGGCCAGGCGCGCAGGAAGCGCATCGAGATCGCGGTCTTGAACGGCTCGACCTCGGCCAGGATCAGCGCCTGCTCCATGCTGTAGAAGCTCAGCGCGACGATGGCGACGAACAGCGTATACTTGATGACCCATAGCCGCTCGTGCAGGGCCTGGGGCACGGCGATCTGCCGCACCCCCAGCCGCTGGGCGGCGGCGTTCATCAGCTCTTGCAGCGCGCCGAAGGGGCACAGCCAGCCACAGAACACGCCGCGGCCCCAGAACAGCAGCCCCAGGGCGACGGCGGACCAGATCAGGAAGATGATCGGCTCGATCAGGAAGGTCTCCCAGCGAAAGCCGGACAGCAGCGCGTTCAGGAAGGCCACCACCTGCACCACCGAAAGCTGGCCGTTCAGCCCCCAGCCCAGCACGAAAAGCGTGGTGGCCAGAAAGCCCAGCCGCACGCGCCGCCACAGCATCGGCCGGCGCACCAGCGCCTCTTGCCCGAACAGGATCAGCGCCAGCACGAACAGCATGGCGCCGACGATGGCGATGCCGGGGATCTTCTTCAGCCAGAACTCCTGCCACAACGGGACGGCGGGGGCCTCGGCGACGGCATAGGCCGCGGGCAGGCGGATGGTGGCGCGGATGGGCAGCGCGCCTTCGCCCCCCGCGGCCAGCGGCCGGGTCGCCGTCACCACCAGGTCGAAGGGCCGGCGCGGGTCGATGCCGCCGGCGGCAGGGTCGATGTTCAGCCGGAACAGGCTGATTTCCTTGAAGGCCGGTGCGTCGGCCAGCGCCAGCGTCTCGGCCATGACGAAATCGCCGTCGCCCGGCTCGATCCGCAGCGCGCCCTGTTCGAAGGCGATGCGCTCGAACCGGCCCGAGCGGCGCCATTCCGTGCCGCGCGGGCTGTAAAGGCCGCGCGACAGCACCGCCACCAGCGCCTGTCCCGGCTGCAAGGCGCCCACGGCGGCGGTGAAGTCCTGCGCGCCCAAGAGGTTGCGCCCGACGGTCGGCGGGTCGATCAGCCCGGCATAAAGGTCGAGGAACGGCGCCTCCGATGGCTCGACCGGCACCTTGGCGCCGGCAAAGGCCCGCGCCGCCTCGGCCATCGAGACCGAGGCATGGCCGAATGCCCCCTCGGCCAGCAGTTCGGCCCAGGTGGCGGGGCGGTAGCCCACGCGGTCGATGCCGCCGCCGCCCAGCCCCTGCGCCTGCGCCAGCACCCGGCCGCTGCGCAGGATGCCGTCGCGAATCACCCCGGTCGAGACCGTCGCGCGCGAGATCACCGGCGGCAGCCCGCGATCCCGCCCTTGGCCCTGCGACAGGTCGACGCCGCGGAACCCGTCCACATAGGCGGCGATATGCGCCTGCGAGATCCCGAGGCTCAGCACCGGCTCGGTCTGGCGCACCAGCCTGGCGCCGGCGATGACCCCCTTGGGCGTGACCGCGACCAGCACGTCCAGCGGCTTGCCGGAATAGCCGGTTGTCGCCGCGATCTCCCAGGTCGAGCCGATCATGCCCAGCGCCCGGCCGTCGCGGCTGACGCTCCAGCCCGGCACCGGGGTTTCGCGGCGGTCCAGGACCACCGGCCCGTCGGCGCCGAACAGCGCCTGCGCCAGCCGCGCGTCGGGGGCGGCGGGCGGTTCGGCCCAGGCGGGCAGAATCAGCAGGACCAGCGCCAGGAGCGCAGCCAGCAGGCGGCAGGGTGCAACAAGATATTTGACGGGCATCGCCATCCGCATCCCAGGGTTTTCCTGCTGATCGCGCGAATGCCGCAGCCCGGCCTTAACAATGGTCAAAGCCTTGCGCGCAAATTCCGCACAGGAACGACGGGAACGCGCGCCAGCAAATAGGAAAGCCAGATGAGACAAAGGACTCCATTCGCCAGACCCGGCCTTCTGGCCTCGGCAGCCCTGGCCCTTGTCCTTGGGCCGCTTGCGGCCTCCGCACAGGAACAGGCCGCCCCGCCAAAGGATCCAGCCGCCGCGCTGGAGGACCACAAGACCCGCACCGACAACCGCTACGAGCCCTCGCTGGACAACCTTGCGCAGCAGGACGTCGCGGCGCCGGGCGCCCCCGAGGGCGTCCCCGCCCTGTCCGATGCCCAGTATAACGAGGCCAACAAGATCTATTTCGAACGCTGCGCCGGCTGCCACGGCGTCCTGCGCAAGGGCGCGACCGGCAAGGCGCTGACCCCCGACCTGACCCGCGAGCTGGGCTTCGACTACCTGCAAAGCTTCATCACCTACGGCTCGCCCGCGGGGATGCCGAACTGGGGCACCTCGGGCGATCTTTCGGCCGAGCAGGTCGACCTGATGGCGAACTACCTGCTTCTTGACCCGGCCGCGCCGCCGGAATTCGGCATGAAGGAGATGCGCGAATCCTGGAAGGTGCATGTCGCGCCCGAAGACCGCCCCACCCAGCAGGAAAACGACTGGGATCTGGAAAACCTGTTCAGCGTCACCCTGCGCGACGCCGGCCAGATCGCGCTGATCGACGGCGCCACCTACGAGATCAAGTCGGTCCTCGATACGGGCTATGCGGTCCATATCAGCCGGCTGTCCGCCTCGGGCCGCTATCTGTTCGTGATCGGCCGCGACGGCAAGGTCAACATGATCGACCTGTGGATGAAGGAGCCCACCACCGTCGCCGAGATCAAGATCGGCTCGGAGGCGCGTTCCATCGAGACCTCGAAGATGGAGGGCTGGGAGGACAAATACGCCATCGCCGGGGCCTATTGGCCGCCGCAATACGTCATCATGGACGGCGAGACGCTGGAGCCGAGAAAGATCCAGTCCACGCGCGGCATGACCTATGACGAGCAGGAATATCACCCCGAGCCGCGCGTCGCCGCGATCCTGGCCAGCCACTACCGGCCCGAGTTCATCGTGAACGTCAAGGAAACGGGCAAGATCCTGCTGGTGGACTATACCGACCTCGACAACCTCAAGACCACCGAGATCAGCGCCGAGCGCTTCCTGCACGACGGCGGCCTGGACGGCTCGCACCGCTACTTCATCACCGCGGCCAACGCCCGCAACAAGCTGGTGGTGATCGACACCAAGGAAGGCAAGCTGGTCGCGATCGAGGATACCGGCGGCCAGACCCCGCATCCGGGCCGCGGCGCGAACTTCGTCCACCCGACCTTCGGGCCGGTCTGGGCGACCTCGCACATGGGCGACGATTCGGTGGCGCTGATCGGCACCGATCCCGAAGGCCATCCCGACAATGCCTGGAAGATCCTGGACAGCTTCCCGGCGCTGGGGGGCGGCTCGCTGTTCATCAAGACGCACCCGAATTCGCAATACCTCTATGTCGATGCGACCCTGAACCCCGAGGCCGAGATCTCGGGCTCGGTCGCGGTCTTCGACACCAAGGCGATGACGGGCGACGGCTCGGACCCCGAGTTCACCACCCTGCCCATCGCCGAATGGGCCGGCATCACCGAGGGCCAGCCCCGCGTCGTGCAGGGCGAGTTCAACAAGGACGGCACCGAGGTCTGGTTCAGCGTCTGGAACGGCAAGGACCAGGAATCGGCGCTGGTCGTGGTGGACGACAAGACGCTGGAGCTGAAGCACGTCATCAAGGACGAGCGGCTGGTGACGCCCACCGGCAAGTTCAACGTCTACAACACCATGACCGACACCTATTGAGCGGTCACAACCCAGGTGGGGGCGTTCGCGCCCCCGCCCCGGCAGTATTTCAATGGGGTTCGACATGGCCGGCAAGACGGTGACGGGCGGCGCGGCGCCAGGCATGGCCGCGCGCAACTTGAACGATGCGGCAGCGGGCAAGGCACGGATGGGCAGGGTCGATCTGATCGGCGCCGGTCCGGGCGACGCCGAGTTGCTGACGCTGCGGGCGCTGCGGCTTTTGCAGCAGGCGGATGTGGTGGTGCATGACCGGCTGGTCTCGGACGAGGTGATGGCCTGCATCCCCGCCCATGTCCGGCGCATCCCGGTGGGCAAGGCGGCGGGCTTCCATCCCGTGCCGCAGGATGAGATCAACGCGCTTCTGGTCGAACTGGCCCTGTCCGGCCTGGCCGTGGCGCGGCTCAAGGGCGGCGATCCGACCATCTTCGGCCGCGGCGGCGAGGAGTTCGAGGCCGTGACCCGCGCCGGCATCCCCTGCGACTATGTGCCCGGCATCACCGCGGCGCAGGGCGCGGCGGCCTCGGCCCGGTTCCCGCTGACGCATCGCGGGCTGGCGACCGGGCTGCGCCATGTCACCGGCCACCGGGCGCGGGACGCGGCGCTGGACCTCGACTGGGCCTCGCTGGCCGATCCGCAGACCACGCTGGCCGTCTACATGGGCGCGGCGAACATGGCCGAGATCGCGGCCCAGCTGATCCGCCACGGCATGCCGGCCGACCTGCCGGTGCTGGCCGTGTCGCAGGCCAGCACCCCGCAGGAACGGCGGCTGCGCGCCACGCTGTCGGGCATCGCCGCCGCCCTGGCGCGCGAGCCGCTGCCGGCGCCGGTGCTGTTCATCGTCGGCCATGTCGCGGCAATGGCCGAGGATTGCGCCCTGCCGCAGGGGCTTTACCGCCCGGAATGGCGGCTGGTGGCGCATGGCTAGGCTGGCGCTCCTGCTGGTGCTGCTGGCCGGGACCGCTGCGGCGGGCCCGCCCGATGCCGCGCGGCAGGACCAGCTGCGCCATCTGGTGCGGCAGGATTGCGGCTCGTGCCACGGCTTGCGGCTGACCGGCGGGCTCGGCCGGCCGATCACCGCCCAGGCGCTGGCCGGGCGCGATGCCGAGGATCTGAGCGGCGTGATCCTGGACGGCATGCCCGGCACCGCCATGCCCGGCTGGCGCCCGCTGCTGACCGAGGACGAGGCGCGCTGGATCGCCGATTACCTTCTGACGACGGAGACGCAATGATGCTCAAGCCATTCCTGGCCGCCCTGATGATCGCCAGCCCGGCGCTGGCCGACGCGTTGCGCGGCACCGGCGACCTGGGCCTGGTGGTCGAGCGCGAGGCCGGCTCGCTGCTGGTCGTGGACCGCAGCGAACGCGCCGCGCTCGGCCGGATCGAGGGGCTGGGCGACCTGTCCCACGCGAGCCTGGTCTATTCCCCCGACGAACGCTTCGCCTATGTCTTCGGCCGCGACGGCGGGCTGACCAAGGTCGACATCCTGACCCGGCAGGTGGTCCGCCGCGTGGTGCAGGCCGGCAATTCCATCGGCGGCGCCATCTCGGACGACGGCCGTCTGGTCGCGGTCGCGAATTACGAGCCGGGCGGCGTCAAGGTCTTCGACGCCGAGACGCTGGAGCTGGTGGCGGACGTGCCGATGGGCTCCAAGACCGTGGGCATCGCCGATGCGCCCGGCTCGCGCTTCGTGGTGGCGACCTGGGACACGGGCGAGGTCTGGATCCTCGACCATTCCGCCGATCCCACGCAGCCTGCGGTGACGACGCTGGAAGGCATCGGCGCCAACCCCTATGACGCGCTGCTGACCGGCGACGGGCGGCACTATATCGTCGGGCTCTTCGGCGAAAAGGGGCTGACGCAGGTCGACCTGTGGCAAGACCCGCCCAAGGTCACGCGCTTCCTGCCCGACTACGGCAAGGACCAGCCCGACCTGCCGGTCTACAAGATGCCGCATCTGCAAGGCTGGACCCTGGCCGACGGGCTTTTCGCCCTGCCTGCCGTGGGGCTGCACCAGCTGCTTTGGGTCGATGCCGACGGGCTGGCCGAGATCGGCCGCACCGAGCTGGCCGGCCAGCCGGTCTTTGCCCTGGCCCGCCCCGACCAGCGCGAGGTCTGGGTGAACTTCGCCCCGCCCGACAACGACAAGCTGCAGGTGGTGGACGTGCTGACCCACGAGGTTCTGGACACGCTGACCCCCGGCAAGGGTGTGCTGCACATGGAATTCGCCCCCCGCGGGCGCGAGGTCTGGCTGTCGGTCCGCGACGAGAACCGGGTCGAGATCCGCGACACCCGCACCCGCGAGGTTCTGGGCGAGATCGAGGCCCGCGCGCCCTCGGGCATCTTCTTCACCGATCGCGCGCATCGCACGGGGTTATGACATGGATGATCTGGACCTGCGCCTGCTGGACGGTTTCCAGCGCGACCTGCCGCTGGAAACCCGGCCCTTCGCCGCCATCGCCCACCGCCTCGACACCAGCGAGGCCGAGGTGATCGCCCGCCTGACTCGCCTGCGCGACGAGGGGCTGATCGCCCGCATCGGCGCCACCTGCCGGCCGAACACCGCCGGCGCCTCGACGCTCGCCGCGCTGCGCGTGCCGGTGCGGCGCATCGACAAGGTCGCGGCGCTGGTCGGGGCCGAGCCCGGCGTCAACCACGCCTATCTGCGCGAGGGCAGCGACTGGAACCTGTGGTTCGTCGCCACCGCCCCCGATGCCGCCGCGCTGGAGGAAAGCCTGGCCCGGATCGAGACGGCGACGGGGCTGCTGCCCTTGTCGCTGCCGCTGGTGCGGGCCTTCAACATCGACCTGGGCTTTCCGCTGCTCGGCCCGCGCCGCACCATGGCGCTGGACCGGCCCGCCGACCTGGCCGCGCTGCGCCCGCGCGACAAGGCGCTGATGCAGGCGCTGACCACCGGGCTGGCGCTGGTGCCGCGCCCCTTCGTCGCGCTGGGACAGGCGCTGCACCGCAGCGAGGCCGAGGTGATCTCGCGCATCCGCGCGCTGGCCGAGGCCCGCATCCTGACCCGCGTCGGCGTGATCGTGCGCCATCGCGCGCTCGGCTGGACCCAGAACGCCATGGTGGTCTGGCGCCTGCCCGAAGCCGCGGTCGAGGCCGCCGGCACGGCGCTGGCCGGGGTTCCCGGCGTGACGCTGTGCTATCAGCGCCGCTGCGTGCCGGGGCTGTGGAGCTGGCCGCTGTTCTGCATGATCCACGCCCGCTCGCGCGCCGAGGCGATGGAGGTGCTGGTCCAGGCCCGCGCCCTGCCCGAACTGCAAGGCGTGCCGCATCGCATCCTGTTCTCGACCCGCTGCTTTCGCCAGCGGGGCGCCGTCATCGCCGAGGTTGCCGCATGAGCCGCCAGACCCTGCCCCCCGAGGCGCTGGACGATACCGACCGCGCCATCCTGAACAGCCTGCAAGAGGGGTTTCCACTGACCCCCCGCCCCTTCGACGATGCCGGCGCGGCGCTTGGCCTCAGCGGCGCCGAACTGATCGAACGGCTCGAACGCCTGCGCGCGATCGGCGCCATCACCCGCTTCGGCCCGTTCTACGACGCCGCGGCGATGGGCGGGGCCTTCTGCCTTTGCGCGCTTTCCGCACCGCAGGCGGATTTCGACCGCATCGCCGATCTGGTCAACGCCCATCCCGAGGTGGCGCATAACTATGCCCGCGACCATGCCCTGAACATGTGGTTCGTGCTGGCCACCGCCACGCGCGAAGCCATCGCCGAGACCGCCGGGCAGATCGAGGCCGAGACCGGGCTGACCGTCTGGCGCTTTCCCAAGCTGCGGGAGTTCTTCATCGGCTTTCGGGTGGCGGCATGACGGTCCTGGACGATACCGACCGCCGGCTGATCGCCGCGACGCAAGCCGGGCTGCCGCTGGTCGAGGCGCCCTATGCCCGG
Organism: Paracoccus sp. FO-3; assembly: GCF_006386455.1. Taxonomy (NCBI): domain Bacteria; kingdom Pseudomonadati; phylum Pseudomonadota; class Alphaproteobacteria; order Rhodobacterales; family Paracoccaceae; genus Paracoccus; species Paracoccus sp. FO-3. The sequence goes on from NZ_VCBQ01000019.1 coordinate 8,382, forward strand.
ATCGCCGCCGACCTGGGCCTCACCGAGACGCAGGTCATCACCCGGCTGTCGGTCCTGCACGCGCGCGGCGTGATCCGCCGCATCGCCATCGCGCCCAACCACTACGCGCTGGGAATGACCGCGAACGGCATGAGCGTCTGGGACGTCGAGGACGCGCAGGCGGCCGGCCTTGGCGAAAAGGTGGGCGCGCTGGATTTCGTGACGCATTGCTACCTGCGGCCGCGCGCGCCGGTCTGGCGCTACAACCTGTTCGCCATGCTGCACGGCCAGAGCCGCGCCGAGGTCGAGCAAAAGCGCGCCCAGGTCCGCGCGCTGCTGGGCGCCGCCTGCCGGGCCGACGACATCCTCTATTCCACCCGGATCCTGAAAAAGACCGGCCTGCGCCTGAAGGACGGCTAAGAAAGGCAAACCATGTTCCGCCTGACCCAATACATGCAGCAGCTTCTGGACCCCTCGCCGCCGCGCCGCCGCAGCCGGCCGGATGCGGTCCGCCCGGTGGTGATCTGGAACCTGACGCGCAGCTGCAACCTGAAATGCCGCCATTGCTATACCGTCTCGGCCGACCGGCCGTTTCCGGGCGAGCTTTCGCATGACCAGGCCATGGCGGTGCTGCGGGATCTGTCGGATTTCCGCATCCCGGCGCTGATCCTGTCGGGAGGCGAGCCGATGTCGCGCTTCGACTTCTGGGAACTGGCGGCCGAGGCGCGGCGGCTGGATTTCCGCCACCTGTCGCTGTCCACCAACGGCACCAAGATCAATGCGCAGAACGTGGACCGGCTGGCCGGGCTGGGCTTCGACTATGTCGGCATCTCGCTGGACGGGATCGGCGCGGTGAACGACTGGTTCCGCGGCGTCGAGGGCGCCTTCGACCAGGCGCTGGCCGGCGTGCGCGCCTGCAAGGCGCAGGGCGTCAAGGTCGGCCTGCGCTTCACCATCACCGAGGGCAATGCCCATCACCTGCCCGCCATGCTGGACCTGTGCCGCGACGAGGGCGTGGACAAGTTCTACCTGTCGCACCTGGTCTATGCCGGGCGCGGCGACAAGCACCGGGGCGAGGATACCGAACATGCCCGCACCCGCCGCGCCATGGACCTGCTGATCGCCCGCGCCTGGCAGGCGGTCGAGCAAGGCGAGCCGCTGGAGGTCGTCACCGGCAACAACGACGCCGATGCGGTCTATTTCCTGCGTTGGGCCGAGACGCGCTTTGCACCCGCCGCCGTCGCGCATCTGCGCGCGCATCTGGAGGCCTGGGGCGGCAATTCCTCGGGGCTCGGGGTCGGCAACATCGACCCGCAGGGCCGCGTCCATCCCGATACCTATTGGTCGGACTATACGCTTGGCTCGGTCAAGGAACGGCCGTTTTCCGCGATCTGGACCGGGGACGACCCGATCCTGGCCACGCTGCGCACCCGGCCGCGGCCGCTGAAGGGGCGCTGCGGCGCCTGCGCCTATCAGGCGGTCTGCGGCGGCAATACCCGCATCCGGGCGCTGCAACTGACCGGCGATCCATGGGCCGAAGATCCGGCCTGCTATCTCTCGGGCTCCGAGATCGGCGCAGAAGGTGCCGACCAGGGCCGCCTTGCCGTCACGCCTTTCCGGGGAAAAAGCCATGATCCGGCCCATCGTTTCCTTTAGCCTGCTGCTTGCCCTGCCGCTGGCGGCGCAGGCCGACCCCGCTGCCGACTATGCCGAGCATTGCGCCGCCTGCCATGGCGAGGACCGGCTGGGCGGCACCGGCCCGGCGCTGATCCCCGAGACGCTGGGGCGGGTGAAGGGCATCGACGCGGTGATCGCCCAGGGCCGGGTCTCGACCCAGATGGAGGGCTTTGCCGACCGGCTGTCGCCCGAGGCCATCGCGGCGCTGGTCGGCTATGTCACCGCGCCGCTGGACCACCGCCCGCATTGGGACGCCCAGCAGATCGCCGCCAGCCGCGAGATGAATGCCGACTACCGCCCGGCGGACAAGCCGGTCTTTGCCGCCGATCCGCTGAACATCACCCTGGTGGTGGAAACCGGCGACCATCACGTCAGCGTGCTGGACGGCGACACGTTCGAGGTCCTGGACCGCTTCGCCACCCCCTTCGCCGTGCATGGCGGGCCGAAGTTCAGCCCCGACGGGCGCTTCGTCTACATCATGTCGCGCGACGGCTGGGTGCAGAAATACGACATCTGGTCGCTGGCCGAGGTCGGCCGCATCCGCGCCGCGCTGAACAGCCGCAACATCGCCATCAGCCCGGACGGCCAGCGCATCGCGATCGCGAACTACCTGCCCGAAAGCCTGACCATCCTGGACGCCGACCTGAATCCGCTGCGGCTGATCGAGACCGAGGTCGGCGGCACCCCCAGCCGGGTCAGCGCCGTCTACCAGGCGCCGCAGCGCCGCAGCTTCGTGCTGGCGCTGAAGGACGCACCCGAGATCTGGGAGGTGGCGACCGCCGACCTGGCCATCCGCCGCATCCCGATCGACGAGCCGCTGGACGATTTCTTCTTCTCGCCCGACTACCGCCAGCTGATCGGCGCCAACCGGGCGGGCGACAAGGGCGTGGTGATCGAGCTGGACGACGGGCACAAGGTGGCGGAACTGCCCTTGCCGGGGATGCCGCACCTGGGCTCGGGCATCACCTGGGAACGGGGCGGCCGCCGCGTCATGGCCACCCCGCATCTGGGCGAGGGGGTGATCTCGGTCATCGACATGCAGGACTGGAGCCTGGTCAAGCAGATCAAGACCGACGGTCCCGGCTTCTTCCTGCGCGGCCATGCCGCCAGCCCCTATGTCTGGGCGGACGTCTTCTTCGGCCCGCACAAGGACGAGATGCATGTCATCGACAAGGAGACGCTGGAAATCGTCAAGACGCTGGCGCCCTTTCCCGGCCAGACCTTCGCCCATAGCGAATTCACCCGCGACGGCAGCCATGTCCTGGTCTCGTTGTGGGAGGACGAGGGCGCGGTCGTGGTCTATGATGCCGGGACGCTGGACGAGGTGAAACGGCTGCCGATGCGCAAGCCTTCGGGGAAATACAATGTCTGGAACAAGATCACCTTCGAGGACGGAACCAGCCACTGACGGCTGGCCGGCCTGGAAACTGGCGCTGCTGTTCTATCCCTTCGCGGCGGCGGCGGTCTGGATCAACCTGTTCATGCTGTCGCTTCTGGCCAGCTGGATCGGCCTGCCGGTGCTGCCGCCGATGCAGGCCGCCGGCGCCGCGCTGCTTCTGGGCGTGCCGGCGGGCTGGGCCTCGGGGCGCTGGATCCGCAGCCTGATGGACCGCGCCCGGCCGCGCGACTGACCCTTTTCACCGGAAAGGCGGCCCCCTGCGCCCGGCCGGCGCAAAGGGGCGCGAAACTGCGGCACCCTACATAATAAAAAGTTATTAAAACTATTAAAACTTATAAATTCCAATAATTTCGGAAGCTGCTAGAACCTGTCTCCAGAAGGTGCGTAGATTCGAAAGAGCCATCCGTCGCAGCCACAAGACGGCCGCGATCCGCACCGGTCAACCAGCGCCGCCCCGCGGCGCGGCCCAGCAAAGGAGAGCTAGCATGGACGGCAACGATATTCCCTCGACGGGCAAATGCCCCGTCATGCATGGCGGCAACACCGCCATGGGAACCTCGAACATGGATTGGTGGCCGAATGCGCTGAACCTGGACATCCTGCACCAGCATGACCGCAAGACCAACCCGCTCCAGGACTTCACCTATCGCAACGAGGTGCGCAATCTCGACTTCGACGCGGTCAAGCGCGACCTGCATGCGCTGATGACCGACAGCCAGGACTGGTGGCCGGCCGACTGGGGCCATTACGGCGGGCTCTTCATCCGCATGTCCTGGCACGCCGCCGGCACCTATCGCATCGCCGACGGCCGCGGCGGCGGCGGCACCGGCAACCAGCGCTTCGCCCCGATCAACTCGTGGCCCGACAACGTCAGCCTGGACAAGGCGCGCCGCATCCTGTGGCCGATCAAGAAGAAATACGGCAACCGCCTGAGCTGGGCCGACCTGATCATCCTGGCCGGCACCGTCGCCTATGAGAACATGGGCCTCAAGACCTATGGCTTCGCATTTGGCCGCGACGACATCTGGCACCCCGAGAAGGACACCTACTGGGGCGCGGAAAAGGAATGGCTGGCGCCCCAGGACGAGCGCATGGGCAATGCCGATGACGCGACCTCGATGGAAAACCCGCTGGCCGCGGTGCAGATGGGGCTGATCTATGTCAACCCCGAAGGGCCGAACGGCCAGCCCGACCCGCTGAAGACCGCCGCCCTGGTGCGCGAAACCTTCGCCCGCATGGCGATGAACGACGAGGAAACCGTGGCGCTGACCGCGGGCGGCCACACCGTCGGCAAATGCCACGGCAACGGCAAGGTCGAGCTGCTGGGCGCCGACCCGGAAGCGGCCGATGTCTGCGAACAGGGCCTGGGCTGGGCCAATTCCAACAAGTCGGGCAAGGGCCGCTATACCATGACCTCGGGCATCGAGGGCGCCTGGACCACCCATCCGACCCAATGGGACAACGGCTTCTTCTACCTGCTCTTCACCTATGACTGGGAGCTGCGGAAATCCCCCGCCGGCGCCTGGCAGTGGGAGCCGGTCAACATCAAGGAAGAAGACAAGCCGGTCGATGTCGAGGATCCCTCGATCCGCTACAACCCGATCATGACGGATGCCGACATGGCGATGAAGATGGACCCGATCTATCGCGAGATCTCGCTGCGCTTCTACAACGACCCGGACTATTTCTCGGAAGTCTTCGCGCGGGCCTGGTTCAAGCTGACCCATCGCGACATGGGGCCGAAGGTGCGCTATATCGGCCCCGAGGCGCCGACCGAAGACCTGATCTGGCAGGATCCGGTGCCCGCCGGCAACCGCGAATGGAACATCGCGGGCCTGAAGGCGCGCATCGCCGAAAGCGGGCTGACGGTGGCCGAGATGGTGGCGACCGCCTGGGACTCGGCGCGCACCTTCCGCGGCTCGGACAATCGCGGCGGCGCCAATGGCGCGCGCATCCGCCTGGCCCCGCAAAAGGACTGGGAAGGCAACGAACCCGACCGGCTGGCCCGTGTGCTGGCGGTGCTGGAGCCGCTGGCGGCCGAGTTCGGCGCCAGCCTCGCCGACACCATCGTCCTGGCCGGCAATGTCGGCGTGGAACTGGCGGCCAAGGCGGCGGGCTATGAGGTCGAGGTGCCCTTCTCGCCCGGCCGCGGCGACGCCACGGATGCGATGACCGATGCCGACAGCTTCGCGGTGCTGGAGCCGATCCACGACGGCTATCGCAACTGGCTGAAAAAGGACTATATCGTCGCCCCCGAAGAGCTGATGCTGGACCGCACCCAGCTGATGGGGCTGACCGCACCCGAGATGGTGGTCCTGGTCGGCGGCATGCGGGCCATGGGCACCAATCACGGCGGCACCCGCCACGGCGTCTTCACCGACCGCGAAGGCGCGCTGACCACGGATTTCTTCGTGAACCTGACCGACATGGCCAATACCTGGGCCAAGGCCGGCGACCACTACGAGATCCGCGACCGCAAGACCGGCGTGGTGAAATGGACGGCGACGCGGCTGGATCTGGTGTTCGGCTCGAACTCGATCCTGCGCTCCTATGCCGAGGTCTATGCCCAGGACGACAACGGCGGCAAGTTCGTCGCCGATTTCATCGCCGCCTGGGTGAAGGTGATGGAGGCCGACCGCTTCGATCTGCGGTCGTAACCGGACTAAACCCCTGGGCGGCGCCCGGCGACGCTTGCCCAGGGGTTCGGTAGTGGTAACGATTGCAGCCCCAGGGACCGACGGTCCCTGGGGATTTTTCATGCCGCGATCGGTGCGACCCCCGCGCCCGCCCGGTCCGGCCCATCTGGAGCCGGAGATCATGCAGGCTCGCCGGTCTTTCGCGGCCGGGCCCCGATCCGCGATCTCGGCGCTGCAGGAAAGCTCGCGGGGAGTATTTGCAGAACGAAGAAGATGCGGGCGGGGCGCTGCATCGGCCAGCCGCTTGCGCCGGTCATGCGAGCCGCCGTAGGGCCGGGGCGCGGCTTGCGCTTGCAGAAAGCTTTGCGGGTCGATGTCCACCGCCAGCCGCAGGTTCGTGGACGATTTCCGCGCCAGGCCCAGCCATGCGAAGAAGATGCGGGCGGGGCGCTGCATCGGCCAGCCGCTTGCGCCGGTCATGCGAGCCGCCGCAGGGCCGGGGCGCGGCTTGCGCTTACAGAAAGCTTTGCGGGTCGATGTCCACCGCCAGCCGCAGGTTTGTGGGCGGCTTCGGCGCCAGGCCCAGCCATTGCGAGATCGCACCTTGCAAGGGCGCCTGCCGCGGCGCCCGGATCAGCATCCGCACCCGGTAGCGCGCGCGGATGCGGGCGATGGGCGCGGGCGCGGGACCGAAAAGCTCGGCGCCGATGGCGCGCAGGGGCTCGGCGCGGCGGGCCAGCTCGCGGGCGTAATCCTCGACCACGGGCTGGTCGGGATGCGACAGGATGATCCCCGCCAGCCGGCCGAAGGGCGGCATCCCCGCCGCCTGGCGCGCCGCCGCCTCGGCATCCCAGAACGCCTCGTCCTCGCCCGACAGGATGGCGCGGATCACCGGGTGGTCGGGCTGGTAGGTCTGCAACAGCGCCATCCCCCGCGCATCGCCGCCCTCGCGCCCGGCGCGGCCGGCGACCTGCCGCATCAGCTGGAAGCTGCGCTCGGCCGCGCGCAGGTCGGCGCCTTGCAGGCCCAGGTCGGCGTCGATCACGCCCACCAGCGTCAGGCGCGGGAAGTTGTGGCCCTTGGCGACGATCTGCGTGCCAATGATGATGTCGGTGCCGCCCGCGCCGATCTCGGCGATCGCCTCCTTCAAGGCCCGCGCCGAATGGAACAGGTCCGAGGACAGCACCGTCGACCGCGCCTCGGGGAAGCGCTCGGCCACTTCCTCGGCCAGCCGTTCCACCCCCGGCCCGATGGCGGTCATCTTGCCCTCGACCCCGCAGCTGGGGCAGGCCACCGGGATCGGCTTGGTCGCGCCGCATTGGTGGCAGACCAGGCGGTTCTGGAAGCGATGCTCGACCATGCGGGCGTCGCAATGGTCGCAGCCGATCTGCTGGCCGCAGGCGCGGCAGGCGGTGATCGGCGCATAGCCGCGCCGGTTCAGGAACAAGAGCGACTGCTCGCCCCTGTCGCGGCGCGCCGCGATCTCGGCGGCCAGGCGGGGGCTGATCCAGCGTCCCTTCTCCATCTCTTGCTGGCGCAGGTCGATGGTGCCCATCTCGGGCAGGTCCGCCGTGCCGTAGCGGGCGCGCAGGTCCAGGCGGCGATATTTGCCGGTGGCCGCATTCACCCAGCTTTCGACCGAGGGCGTGGCCGAAGCCAGCACCACCTGCGCCTGCTCGACGCTGGCGCGCAGCACCGCCATGTCGCGGGCGCTGTAATAGACGACATCCTCCTGCTTGTAGCTGGAATCGTGCTCCTCATCGACGACGATCAGGCCCAGGTCGGCAAAGGGCAGGAACAGCGCCGAGCGCGCGCCGACCACCAGCCCGACATGGTTCTGCGCCGCCATGGTCCAGAGCCGCCGCCGCTCGCTGCGGGTGATGCCGGAATGCCATTCGCCGGGCCGGGCGCCGAAACGCGCCTCGACCCGGTCCAGGAACTCGGCCGAAAGCGCGATCTCGGGCAGCAGCACCAGCGCCTGCCGGCCCTGCCGCAGGCATTCCGCCACGGCTTCCAGATAGACCTCGGTCTTGCCCGAGCCGGTGACGCCGCGCAGCAGCGTGGTGCCATAGGCGCGGCTGCGCAAGGCGTCGCGCAGGGCCTCGGCCGCCTCGGCCTGGTCGGCAGCCAGCGGCTTGCCCGGCAAGGCGGGGTCCAGCTGCGGATAGGGGGTGTCGCGCGGCGCCAGCACCTCGGCCAGCGTGCCGGCCTTGACCAGCCCCTGCACCACGCCCGGACTGACCCCGGCCAGCTGCGCCAGTTCGCCGGGCGCAAAGCCGGCGCCGCCGTGATCCTCGATCACCCGCAGCACGGCGGCGCGGGCATCGGTCATGCGCGCGGGCACCGGCCCGGCGCGATGGATGATGCGCCGGGCCGAGGGCGGCTGGTCCAGGTCCGGCGCCCGCGTCGCCATGCGCAACAGCGAGGGCAGCGGCGTCAGCGTGTATTCGCCCATGCGGGTCAGGAACTCGATCATCCCCGGCGCCAGCGGCGGCGCATCGACCAGCCGTGCCACCGGCCGCAGCCGCGCCGCGTCGAAATCGCCGACACCCGGCCCCCAGACCGCACCCATCACCCGGCGCGGACCCAGCGGCACCACCACCAGCTGGCCCAGCCGCACGCCGCCCTCGGGCGCGAGATAGTCCAGGACCCCGACCACCTCTTGCGTCAGCACCGCGATGCGCGCGCCATGGGAATAGAAAAGCGGCGGGGACATCTCAGACCGGCAGCGAGGCCCAGCCGATCAGCAGCAGCAGCGGCCAGTTGCCCACCAGCAACGGTCCGGCGGCCAGGGCCGGCAACAGGGCGACGAGATCGGGCTGAAAGGCTTCCAAGTCATTCTCCGGTTGCATGCGGCGGGGATAGTGGCATGCAAGACCTCTGCCCCGCAAGCCGCGCGGCCCGGACTTCACGCGCGGGCTGTTATGCGCTAAACCCACGGCAAAACCGCAAGAAGGGCTTCCCCGCATGAAATTCTTTGTCGATACCGCCGACGTCGCCGCCATCCGCGAGCTGAACGACCTTGGCATGGTGGACGGCGTCACCACCAACCCGTCGCTGATCCTGAAATCGGGCCGCGACATCCTGGAAGTCACCAAGGAGATCTGCGACATCGTCGAGGGTCCGGTCAGCGCCGAGGTCGTCGCCGCCAAGGCCGAGGACATGATCCGCGAGGGCGAACACCTAGTGAAGATCGCCCCGAACATCACCGTCAAGGTGCCGCTGACCTGGGACGGGCTGAAAGCCTGCAAGGCACTGTCCTCGCAGGGCCACAAGGTCAACGTGACGCTGTGCTTCAGCGCCGCGCAGGCGATCCTGGCCGCCAAGGCCGGCGCCACCTTCATCAGCCCCTTCATCGGCCGGCTCGACGACATCAACTTCGACGGCATGGAGCTGATCGCCCAGATCCGCGAGATCTATGACAATTACGACTTCCAGACCGAAATCCTGGCCGCCTCGATCCGCTCGGTGAACCACATCACCGACGCCGCCCGCATCGGCGCCGACGTGATCACCGCGCCGCCCGCCGTCATCAAGGCGATGGCGAATCACGTGCTGACCGACCGGGGCCTGGAACAGTTCAACGCCGACTGGGCCAAGACCGGGCAGAAGATCGTCTGATGACCGAGCAGACTGCGGCCGAACTGACCGAGGACATCCGCGCCCGGCTGCTGGCGCAGCCCGAGCTGATCCTCTCCGACCGCGACCTGATGCGCGCGCTGATCGGCGCGCGCGAGGCCGAGGTGGGCGAGAACGTCATCGACATCCGCGGCCGCGCCATGCAGGCGCTCGAGGCGCGGCTCGACCGGCTCGAGGCGGCGCATGAATCGGTGATCTCGGCCGCCTATGACAACCAGTCGGGGATGAACACCATCCACCGCGCCGTGCTGTCGCTGCTGGAGCCGACGGATTTCGAGGAGTTCCTGGAAAACCTCGACATCGCCGTCGCGCCGATCCTGCGGGTGGAAACCCTGCGGCTGGTGATGGAATCGGGCGGCGAGGTGCCCGAGCCAGAGGACGGCAGCCCGCTGGTGATCGTCCCCCCTGGCACGGTGGCGCGGCTGATCTCGGGCGGGCGGCGGATGCCGCGCGGCGACGACATCGTGCTGCGCGGCGTCGTGCGCGAGACCCTGCCCTTCCATGGCGACGCCCGCGCGCCGATCCGGTCCGAGGCGCTTCTGCCCATCGACCTCGGCCCCGGCCGCTTCCCGGCGCTGCTGCTGATGGGCTCGGCCGATGTCGGGCGCTTCAACCCGGCCCAGGGCACGGATCTGCTGCGCTTCTTCGGCCAGGCGTTCCGGCTGGCGCTGATCTCCTGGCTCAGGAAATGACCGGCGGGGCCGAGCCTTTGGCGCTGGCCCCGGCCATGGCCGACAACCTCGCGCGCTGGCTCGACAGCGAGCGCGCGACGCGCGACCGTTCGGACCACACGATCCGCGCCTATCAGGCGGACCTGCTGGCCTTCCTCTCGTTCCTCGGCGGCTATCACGGCACGCCCGCCCTGCCGGCAACGCTGGCCGGGCTGACGCAGACCGACATGCGCGCCTTCGCCGCCGCCGAGCGCGGCCGCGGCCTTTCGGCCCGCTCGCTGGCGCGAAGGCTCTCGGCCACGCGCAGCTTCATCCGCTGGATGGCCGACCGGCACGGCTTCGACGCCTCCAGGGCGCTGGCCTCGCGCAGCCCGAAATACACCCGCTCGCTGCCCCGCCCGCTGGCGCCCCAACAGGCGCAGGACGTGCTGAAGATCACCGCCGGCGCCCATCCCGAGGCCTGGATCGCCGCCCGCGACGCGGCGGTGCTGACGCTGCTCTGGGGCTGCGGGCTGCGCATCTCCGAGGCGCTGGGACTGAACGGCGCCGACTGGCCCCTGCGCGAGGCGCTGACCATCCGCGGCAAGGGCGGGCGCGAAAGACAGGTGCCGGTCCTGCCCATCGCGCGCGAGGCCATCGCCGAGTACCTGCGGCTCTGCCCCTATTCGCTGCAAGCCAAGGAACCGCTCTTCCGCGGCGCCCGCGGCGGCCGGCTCAACCCGACGCTGGTCGCGGCCGCGATGCGCCAGACGCGCCAGGTGCTGGGCCTGCCGCCGACGGCGACGCCGCATGCGCTGCGCCATTCCTTCGCCACGCATCTGCTGGCGGCGGGCGGCGACCTGCGCACGATCCAGGAACTGCTGGGCCATGCCAGCCTGTCCACGACCCAGGTCTATACCGGCGTGGACGACGCGCATTTGCTGGCGGTCTATCGCGCCGCCCATCCCCGCGCCTGAGCGGCTTCACCGTTTCCCGAATACTCAAGCCGCCGGCACAAACGGCTTCTGCATGCCCCAATGCGCATCCCGCCGCGCCGCCCGAGCCGGCTTTACATTTCCCGTGCGGCATCCCAAAGGGGCGGCATGTTCGAACTTTCCCTCGATCTCGTGCTGCTGCTGGCCGGCGCCGCCTTCGCCGCCGGCTTCGTCGATGCCATCGCCGGCGGAGGCGGGCTGATCACCGTCCCCGCCCTGATGCTGGCCGGCCTGCCCCCGGCGCAGGCGCTGGCGACGAACAAGGTGCAGGGCGTCTTCGGCGCGGCGACGGCGGCGATCTCCTATGCCCGCAGCGGGCTCGTGGACCTGCGCGGGCAAAGCGGGGCGGCAGCGGTCGCCTTCGCGGCGGGGCTCTGCGGCGCGCTGCTGGTAAGCTGGATCCCGGCGCAGGCGCTGCGCTACGGCCTGCCGGTGGTGCTGATCGGCATCGCCGCCTTCTTCGCCCTCAGGCCGGGACTGGACGATACCGACCGCATGCGCCGCATCACCCCAGCCACCTTCACCGCCTCGGTCGTGCCCCTCGTCGCCTTCTATGACGGGCTGGTCGGGCCAGGCACGGGATCGTTCTTCATGCTGGGCTTCGTCATGCTGGCGGGCTACGGCATCCTCAAGGCGACGGCGCATACGAAACTGCTGAACTTCGCCTCGAACCTGGGCGGGCTGGTCGCCTTTGCGGCGGTAGGAAAGCCGCTCTGGCTGGTCGGCGCCGTCATGGCGGTGGCGCAGATCGCCGGCGCCCTGCTGGGCGCAAGGCTGGCGATGCGGATCGGCGCGCGGGTCATCAAGCCGCTGCTGGTCGCGACCTCGACCCTGCTGGCGCTGCGGCTGGTCTGGCAGCTTCTTTGAAGGATGGGGGCTTTGCGCCCCCACGCCCGCCGGGCAAGCCCGACGGGCTTCCCCCGCAGGATATTTGCCCACGGAAGAAACCCGGAAAAAGGCCTCGGAAAAAGGCAATGCCCGGCGCCTGGCTTCTTCCGTGTCGAAATATCCTGGGGGAGCGCGGAACGCGCGGGGGCAAAGCCCCCGATCTGCTCGGGAAGGCTGCGCGCCGGAGCCGCGGCCGGATCAGCTCGGGAACCCTTCCGCCCGGCGCAATTCGCCCGTCGCCAACCCGCGCCAGTTGCGCAAGGGCGCAGTCAGGTATTTCTGCACCACCGGGTGGGCTTCCTCCAACAGGCCCAGATGCACCATCAGCGCGGTGATCGCGGCCTCGGCGCCGCGGGTGCCGCCATCCGCGATCTTCAGCGCGACCCCCAGCCCGCGTTCGGGGACGATGCCGACGAAGACCGCCTCGGCCCCGGTCTTGACCGCGGCACGGCCGTCCATGGCGCGCATCAACTCGGTGCAGGCCCGCCCCTCGCCGGCGACCAGTTCGGGATGGGCCAGCATCGCCTCGACCAGGCGCCGCTGTGCCTGGCCGCGCTTGCCGGCCGCCGGTTGCGCAAATCCGGCCATGGCATGGGCCAGCCCCTCGACCGTGCAGGCGAAATTCGGCGCCGAGCAACCGTCGATGCCCCAGCCGGTGGCGACCTCGCCCGTCACCTCCTCGAAGGCGCGGCGCACGGCGCGCTGCACGGGGTGGTCGATCTCGACATATTCCGGCCCCGCGTTCATGTGCCGCTTGAGCGTCAGGAAGCCGGCATGCTTGCCAGAGCAGTTGTTGTGGACCTGGCAGGGGCTCTCGTCCGAGCAGACCAGCCGCTTGCGCTCGGCCGGGTCGGCCGGCAGATGCGCGCCGCAGCGCAGGTCGCTGTCATCAAGCCCCAGGCCCGACAGCCAGGCCGCGACCCGCTCGGTATGGAGGCGCCCGCCGCTGTGGCTGGCGCAGGCCAGCGCCAGATGCTCGCTACCCAGCCCCGCCTGGTCGGCCGCGCCGCTTTCGACCAGCGGCAGCGCCTGGATCATCTTGCAGGACGAGCGCGGATAGATCACCGCCCCCGGATTGCCCCAGGCCTCGACGATGCCGTTCGCATCCGCGATCACCACATGGCCCAGATGGGTGCTTTCGCGCATCCCGCCCCGCCACAATTCGATGAGTCTGGCTGCGGTCATGGCTGTTTTTCCTCTGACAATCGCGCGATTTTCCGCAAACGGGGGTTTTTCACGCCTTCCTTTTCGCATTATCTTGCCGCCAGATGGTTGAAAACACCACCATCATCGGCAACAAGCCGGATCGAACCGGACCATGGCAGGAGGCCAGAGCATGTTGAAATTCGCGCCGCGCGCCGCAGCGGCAGCCGCCGCAATTGCGATCGCCGCGTCTTCGCCGGTCCTGGCCCAGGACTCGACGAATGTGATCGGGACCGAGGGCGACTGGACCGTCTTCTCGGCGACCAGCCCCAAGGAATGCTGGGCAGTGTCGGCCCCGAAATCCACCCAGAACCTGGATTCCAGCGGCAAGCCCAAGGAAGTGACGCGCGGCGACATCCGGCTTTACGTCGCCTATCGCCCCGGCCAGTCGGGCGAGGTCTCGTTCTCGGGCGGCTATCCCTTCGCGCCCGATTCGGCGGTCGAGGTGAATATCGGCGGCAATGTCTTCAAGCTGTTCACCGAGGGCGAAAGCGCATGGACCGGCTCGCCGGCCGACGACGCCAAGCTGGTCTCGGCGCTGCGTGCGGGCTCGACCGCGGTGGTGACCGGGCGCTCGGCGCGGGGCACCGTGACCAAGGACACCTTCAGCCTGTCGGGCATCACCGCCGCGACGAACAAGGCCCAGGCTGCCTGCAAATAAACTACAGCTGCGGGAACCGCGGCGGACAGGGGCGCGAGCCCCTGTTTTCTTTTGGGCCGCCTTGCCCTATATAGGCCCATTGCCCCTTTCGCCGCCCGGACCCGCCAACCATGAACGCCCCGTCGCCAGTCACGCCCGCCGCCCCGATCACCCAGGATCTGCTGACCATCCCGCGCAAGCTGCCCGAGACGGCGCGCCGGAACCTCGTCGGCCTGACCCGCGCGCAGTTGCACGAGGCGCTGATCGAGGCCGGCACCCCGGAACGGCAGGCCAAGATGCGCGTGGGCCAGATCTGGCAATGGATCTATCACTGGGGCGTGCGCGACTTCGCGCAGATGACCAACCTGGCCAAGGACTACCGCGCCCTGCTGGCCGAGAGATTCGAGATCGCGCTGCCCGAGATCGTCACCCGCCAGATCAGCGCCGACGGCACCCGCAAATACCTGCTGCGCATCAATGGCGGGCACGAGGTCGAGACCGTCTACATCCCCGAGGAAAACCGCGGCACGCTTTGCATCTCCAGCCAGGTGGGCTGCACGCTGACCTGTTCCTTCTGCCACACCGGCACGCAGAAGCTGGTGCGCAACCTGACCGCGGGCGAGATCGTGGGCCAAGTGCTGGTCGCCCGCGACGACCTGGGCGAATGGCCGAAGCCCGGCGCGCCCAAGGACGAGACGCGGCTGGTCTCGAACGTGGTGCTGATGGGCATGGGCGAGCCGCTGTACAACTTCGACAATGTCCGCGACGCGATGAAGGTGGTGATGGATGGCGAGGGCATCAGCCTGTCGCGCCGCCGCATCACGCTGTCGACCAGCGGCATCGTCCCCGAAATCGCCAAGACCGCCGAAGAGATCGGCTGCCTTCTGGCCGTCAGCTTCCACGCCACCACCGACGAGACCCGCGACAGGCTGGTGCCGGTGAACAAGAAGTGGAACATCGAGACGCTGCTCAACGCGCTGCGCGACTATCCGCGGCTGTCGAACTCGGAACGCATCACCTTCGAATATGTGATGCTGGACGGGGTGAACGACAGCGACGAGGATGCGCGCCGGCTGGTCCGGCTGATCCGCGGCATCCCGGCCAAGGTGAACCTGATCCCGTTCAACGAATGGCCCGGCTCGCCCTATCGCCGCTCCAGCTGGGAGCGGATCGAGGCCTTCGCCGACATCGTCCACAAGGCCGGCTATGCCTCGCCCATCCGCACCCCGCGCGGCGAGGACATCATGGCCGCCTGCGGCCAGCTGAAATCCGCGACCGAGCGCGGCCGCAAATCCGCCGCCCAGATCGCGGCCGAGGCCCGCGCCTAAGACGCCATGTCTTGCGCCTGCGGCCCGGCCGCATGGGTATTTGAACAACGAAGAAGTCTTGGGCCGGCTGCGGGCTTCTTCGTTGCATTAAATACCCATGCAACAGCACCGAAAGGCGGGGCGCTTCACGAATCCGGCAAGATCCGCGGCGACCTTGCCCCGCGCGCCCCGCAGTCGTAGAAGCATCGCGACCCGCGAAAGAGGTGACGCATGAGCTGTCCGAAACCCGTCGTCCTTTGCATCCTCGATGGCTGGGGCATTTCCTCGCGCCCCGAACAAAGCGCACCCGACCAGGCCAGGACGCCGAATTTCGACCGGCTGATGCGCGACTGCCCGCATGGGACGCTGGTGACCTTCGGCCCGGACGTCGGCCTGCCCAAGGGGCAGATGGGCAATTCCGAGGTCGGGCATACCAATATCGGCGCCGGCCGCGTCGTCGCCATGGACCTGGGCCAGATCGACCTGGCGATCGAGGACGGCAGCTTCTACGAGAATGCCGCGCTGGGTGAATTCATCCGCAAGCTCAAGGCCAGCGGCGGCACGGCGCATCTGATGGGCGTCGTCTCGGACGGCGGCGTGCATGGCCATCTCCAGCACGTCATCGCCGCCGCCCGCGCCGTGGCCGACAAGGGCGTGCCGGTGGTGGTCCATGCCGTCACCGACGGCCGCGACGTGGCGCCTACCTCGGCCGCGGGCTTCGTTACCGAGCTTCAGCGCGCCCTGCCCGAGGCCGCCCGCATCGGCACCGTCATCGGCCGCTATTACGCCATGGACCGCGACAACCGCTGGGAGCGCGTCGCACGCGCCTACGGCGCCATGGTGCGCGGCGAGGGGCTGCCCGCGCCGGATGCGGCCCAGGCCGTGGCCGATGCCTATGCCCGCGACGAGACGGACGAGTTCATCCAGCCCACGGTGATCGAGGGCTATGCCGGCGCGCGGGATGGCGACGGCTTCTTCTGCCTCAATTTCCGCACCGACCGCGCGCGCGAGATCCTGGCCGCCATCGGCCAGCCGGATTTCGCCGCCTTCGACACCGGCAGGCGGCCGCAATGGGCGGCGCTTCTGGGCATGGTCGATTACTCGGCCAGCCATGACGAATACATGCAGGCCGCCTATCCCAAGCGGCAGGTGGTCAACACCCTGGGCGCCTGGGTCGCGGCCAAGGGCCTGCGTCAGTTCCGCCTGGCCGAGACCGAGAAATATCCCCATGTCACCTTCTTCCTGAACGGCGGCAAGGAAACCCCCGAGCCGGGCGAGGACCGTTTCATGCCGGCCAGCCCCAAGGTCGCGACCTATGACCTGGCGCCCGAGATGGCCGCGCCCGAGGTCAGCACAAAACTGGTCGAGGCCATTGAGGCGGGCTACGACCTGATCGTGGTGAACTATGCCAACCCGGACATGGTGGGGCATACCGGCAGCCTGCCCGCCGCCATCCGCGCCTGCGAGGCGGTGGACAAGGGGCTGGGCATGATGCTGGCGGCGCTGGAAAAGGCCGGCGGCGCCGCGGTGGTCATCGCCGACCACGGCAATTGCGAAACCACCATCGACCCCGAGACCGGCGGCCCGCATACCGCCCACACCACCAACCCGGTTCCGGTGATCGTCTTCGGCGGGCCCGAGGGCGCGAGCCTGCGGAACGGCCGGCTGGCCGACGTGGCGCCGACGGTGCTGGACCTGATGGGCCTGGACCTGCCGCCCGAGATGACCGGCACCTCGCTGATCGGGCGGGCATGAGAGCCAGGCTGTTCTTGCCGGTGCTGGTGGCCCTTGCCATCGGCTCGATGGCCCCGGCCCAGCCGGCGACGCCCGCGCAGGACGATTCGCCCCTGGACCTGGCCGCGCAGGAGGCGGCCGAGGCGGCCGACATGCTGCGCGCCGCCGTGGGCCAGCTGGACGAGGCGCTGACCGAGGACGACCAGGTCGCCTCGCTGACCCGGATGATCCGCGCCTATGAGCAGGGCATGGCCGCGCTGCGCGAGGGTTTGCGTCGTGCCGGCATCCGCGAGCAGGAGATCCGGGCCGAGTTCGACGCCCGCCGCGAGCGGCTGGGCCGGGTGCTGGGGGTGATGACCTCGATGCAGAAATCGCCCGAGACCGTGCTGCTGCTGCATCCCTCGGGGCCGGAATCCTCGGCCCGCGCGGGGATGATCCTGTCCTCGGTCGCGCCGGGGCTGGAGGCCGAGGCCCGCGACATGCAGCAGAAGCTGGAGGAGATCCGCGCCGTGCGCGCCATCCAGCTGAACGCCGCGAACACGCTGGCGCAGGGGCTTGGGCAGGTGCAGGAGGCGCGCCGGCTTCTGGCCTCGGCGGTGACGGACCGCTCCAGCCTGCCGGTGCGCTTCGGCGAGGATCCCAGGGAACTGACCGCGCTGGTGGAATCGGCCGATACGCTGGACGCCTTCGCCTCGGGCATCGCCGGGATGGAGCAGGACGTGGGCGCGCCCATGGCCGATTTCGAAGGCGCGCAGGGCAGCCTGCCGCTGCCGGCCCTGGGCCGGGTGCTGCGCCGCTATGACGAGCCCGATGCCGCGGGGGTGCGCCGGCCGGGCATGGTCATCGCCACCGCGCCCGCCGCGCTGGTCACGTTGCCCTGGCCTGCGACAATCCGCTATCGCGGTCCGCTGCTTGATTACGGCAATGTGATGATCGTTGAGCCCGCGCGGGGGTATCTGATGATATTCGCCGGTCTGGCGCAGGTCTTCGGCGAGACGGGCGACGTCCTGACGGCAGGAGAGCCGGTGGGGCTGATGGGCGGGCAAGAGCCGCCCGCGCAGGAGTTCGGCGCCGAATTCGTCGCCGATGCCGCGGCCGGGGGCGGTGCTGGACAGAGCGAGACACTGTATGTTGAACTTCGCAAGGGCAAGGAAACACTGGACCCGGCAGAGTGGTTCGTGATGAATCCCATTGTCGGAGAGGCCGCGGACGGGACAAGCCGCAACGCAACCGGGCAGGACGGAGCTGAATGAAACATTATCTTCTGGCAGGGGCGATCGGCACGCTTGCGGGCATCACCGTCGCCACCCAATTCGCCGGCCCGCTGGTCGCGCAGGAATCGGGCAGGAACGCCTCGGTCTATGAGCAGCTGGACCTGTTCGGCAACGTGTTCGAACGGGTGCGCGCCGATTACGTCGAGCAGGTGGACGACAAGAAGCTGATCGAGGCGGCGATCAACGGCATGCTGACCTCGCTCGACCCGCACAGCTCGTTCCTGTCGGCCAAGGATTACGACGACATGCAGACCCAGACCCGCGGCAGCTTCGGCGGGCTGGGGATCGAGGTCGGGCAGGAGGACGGGCTGGTCAAGGTGATCTCGCCCATCGACGACACGCCCGCGGCCGAGGCCGGGGTCAAGGCCGGCGACTACATCACCCATGTGAACGGCGAATCGCTGATGGGCATGAACCTGGACGAGGCGGTCGAGAAGATGCGCGGCCCCGTCGGGTCCGAGATCAAGATCACCATCCTGCGCGAGGGCGAGAAGGAGCCCTTCGACCTGACCATCACCCGCGACACGATCAAGCTGACCGTGGTCAAGACCCGCATCGAGGGCCATGCCGTGGTGCTGCGCGTCACCACCTTCAACGACGAGACCTTCTCGACCCTGAAGACCGAGATGGACAAGGCGATCAAGGAGGCCGGCGGCATCGACAAGGTGACGGGCTTCGTGCTGGACCTGCGCAACAATCCGGGCGGGCTGCTGAACCAGGCCATCGAGGTCTCGGACGCCTTCCTCGACAAGGGCGAGATCGTCTCGACCCGCGGCCGCAAGCCCGAGGAAAGCGAGCGCTGGAACGCCAAGCCCGGCGACCTGGCGCAGGGCAAGCCCATGGTGACGCTGATCAACGGCGGCTCCGCCTCGGCCTCGGAGATCGTCACCGGCGCGCTGCAGGACCATCGCCGCGCCATCGTCGTGGGCACCAAGAGCTTCGGCAAGGGCTCGGTGCAGACGGTGATGCCGGTGACCTCGGACAGCGCCATCCGGCTGACCACGGCGCGCTACTACACGCCCTCGGGCCGGTCGATCCAGTCGCTGGGCATCCAGCCCGACATCATCGTCGAACAGCCCGCGCCCAAGCCCCAGGACGAGGAAGAGGCCGGCCAGCCGCGGACCGATTCGAAATTCCTGAACTCGGAAGCCGACCTGCGCGGCGCGCTGAACAACGATTCGATCAGCGACGAAGAGCGCAAGCAGATCGAGGAAGAGGCCAAGCAGGTCGAGGCCACCGCCAAGCTGCGCGAGGAGGATTACCAGTTGGCCTATGCGGTGGACATCCTCAAGGGCCTGGCGGCGGTGGACTATCACGCCCAGGCCGTGCCCGATGCCGCGAAGCCCGCCGTCACCGGCGAGGATGCGGCCCAGGGGGCGCAGGCGGAATGAGCGCGGACCTGCTGGGCCCCTCGGGCCTGCCCTATCGCCCCTGCGCGGGGGTGGTGCTGATCAACCCGGCGGGGCTGGTCTTTGCCGGGCAGCGCATCGACAACCCCGGCCCGGCCTGGCAGATGCCGCAGGGCGGCATCGATCAGGGCGAGACCCCGCGCCAGGCGGCGCTGCGCGAGCTGGTCGAGGAGACCGGCGTCACCACCGACCTGGTCGACGTGCTGATGGAAACGCCCGGCTGGGTGACTTATGACCTGCCGCCCGAGCTGCTGGGCAAGGTCTGGAAGGGCCGCTATGGCGGGCAGAAGCAGAAATGGTTCGCCATGCGCTTCCTGGGCGAGGATGAGGCGGTGCGGATCGCCACCGCGCATCCCGAGTTCGAGCGCTGGCAATGGATGCGGGCGGCCGATCTGATCGACGGCATCGTGCCCTTCAAGCGCGATGTCTATGCCCAGGTTCTGGGCGATTTCCGCGAGATCCTGGCCTGAACGGCCCGCGCCGCGCCGGGTGGCGCGGGCGGCATGGGTATTTGGGCAACGGAGAAATGCGCAAGGGCGGCTTTCGGGGCCGCCCTTTTGCCTTAGCTGCGCAGCATGGCCAGCAGGCGGGTGTCGGCATAGCCGTCGGGCGTCACGCCGCGCGAGCGCTGGAAGGCCCTGATCGCCTCGGCCGACTGGCTGCCGAGCTTGCCGTCCACGCCGCCGGTGTCGAAGCCGCGGGCCATCAGCAGGCGCTGGATCTCGGCCTTTTCGCTGTTCGACAGCGTGCGGTCGCCGCGCGGCCAGCTGCCCTGGATGCCGCGGCGGCCGGCGATCGCCTCGCCCAGATAGGCCACGCCGAGGGCGTAGCTGTCCGAGGCGTTGTATTTCAGGATGGCGCGGAAGTTCTCGGTGATCAGGAAGGCCGGGCCCCGCGACCCGGCCGGCGCCAGGATCGAACCCGAGGGCACCGGCGCCCCGCTGATCGTGCGCACGCCCATCGCCGCCCATTGGCTGCCCGAATGCTGCACCGATTTGCCGGCTTGGTTGAAGTCGAAGCCCGGCGGCAGGATCACCTCGGTCCCCCAGGGCTGGCCGGGGCGCCAGCCGTTCTGGCGCAGGTAGCTGGCGGTCGAGGCCAGCGCGTCGGTCGGGTCGTCCGACCAGATGTCGCGGCGGCCGTCGCCGTTGAAGTCCACGGCATGGCCGAGGAAGGACGAGGGCATGAACTGCGTATGCCCCATGGCGCCGGCCCAGCTGCCGACCATATGGGCGCTGTCCACGTCGCCCGACTGGATGATGCGCAAGGCCGCCACCAGCTCGCCGGCGAAGAATTCGCCGCGCCTTCCGTCATAGGCCAGCGTCGCCAGCGCCGGGACGATCTGCGTATTGCCGCGGTTGGCGCCGAAATTGGATTCCATGCCCCAGACGGCCAGCACGATCTCGCGCGGGACGCCATAGCGCGCCTCGATGGCCGAAAGCGTGCTTGCATATTGCGCGGCCTTGGCGCGGCCGGTCGCGCCGCGCGTGCCGATGGCGCCGTCGAGGTATTCCCAGATCGGCTTGGTGAATTCGCTCTGCTTGCGGTCCAGCGCGACGATGCTGGGCTGGTAATGCGCCCCGGCCATGGCCCGGTCGAAGGTCGCGGGCGAGACGCCCGAGGCCAGCGCGCGCGGGCGGAAGCTTTGCACCCAGTTCTGGAAACCGGCCTCGGAGCCCTGCCCCCCGGCCGTGGGCAGCCCGCCGAAATGGCCGCCGGCGGCGCCCGGTCCCTGGTTCAGCGACACGCCGCAGCCGGCCAGCGTGCCGATCAGGATGGCCATGGTCGCGATGCGCGAGATGCGTCTGGTCATTCTGCCTGTCCGTTCCGTGTTCTTGTTCTGCCTGCTCTGCTCGCAGCCAGTCTAGCCCAGCCGGGCGCGGCTGGATAGGGGCGGATCAGCCCTGCTCGTCCCAGAGCGGCTCCATCTGCGCCACGATCACCGCGTTCTCGGCCAGCGCGCGGTCCATCAGGGCGCGCTCTTCGTCGCGGATTTCGTGGCCCTCGGCCAGGCGCTCATCGATGCTGCCGTGGCCGGTGACTTCCAGCGGCGCAAGGCCGGCCTGCTTCAGGATGGCGACGGTCTCGCGCACCGCCTCGTCCTCGGTCGTGCCGGCGGCATAGCAGACCAGCGCCGCGCCGGTGGCGCCCTGGGGCAGGCCGTCGTCGGTGGCGCGGCCGACCTGGACCAGAAGCGTATAGACCTGTTGCATGGCTTTTCCTTCGTCGCGATTTGCCGTCATATCGCCCGAAACGGACGGAGGTGACAATGAGCAAGAGCTTGCGACGGGTGCGATCGGCGCTGGAGGCTGCGGGCCTTGCCGCCCGGATCCACGAGACCGACGACAGCGCCCGCACCGCCGCAGGCGCGGCGGCGGCGGTCGGCTGCGCGCTGGACCAGATCGCCAAGTCGATCATCTTCCGCGGCGAGGAGAGCGGCCATGTCGTGCTGTTCCTGACCGCGGGCGGCAATCGCGTCGATCCGGCCAAGGCGACCGAGGTGGCCGGGCAAAGGCTGGGCAAGGCCGATGCCGAACTGATCCGGGCCGAGACCGGCTTTGCCATCGGCGGCGTGGCCCCGGTCGGGCATCTGCGGCAGATCGAGGCCTGGCTGGACCCGCGCCTGCTGGATTTCGACCTGGTCTGGGCGGCGGCGGGCACGCCGCGCCATGTCTTTGCCATCGCGCCGGCCGACCTGCTCCGCCTCACCGGCGCGAAGGCGGCGGATTTCACCGCCTGACGGGAAGGGGCGGGAAGACCCCGCCCGGTTCCGCTATCCGGCCACCGCGCGGTAGAGCCAGATCAGGATCACCGCCCCGATCAGCCCGGCGACCCCCTGCGCCAGCCAGCTGCCGGCCTGGGCGTTCAGCCCGACCAGACCCAGAAGCGCATTGCCGACGATGGCGCCGACAATGCCCAGGATGACGTTGAGGATGATCCCCGTATCCGCCTTCATGATGCTGCTGGCGATCCAGCCCGCAAGACCGCCGACGATGATCGCGGCCAGCCAACCCAAACCCTGCATGTGAAACTCCGCTTTCAGGACATTCGTGCGGGTTGAACGCAGCGGCGGCGCTTGGGTTTCACGCCGGGCTCACGCAAGGGCGAGCCCGGTGCAGGGGCGCAACGGTTCAGTCGCGCAGAAGCTCGTTGATCGAGGTCTTGGAGCGGGTCTGCGCATCGACCCGCTTGACGATCACCGCGCAATAGAGGTTCACGCCGTTCTTCGACGGCATCGAGCCGGCGACGACCACCGAACCCGCCGGAACCTCGCCATACATCACCTCGCCGGTCTCGCGGTCGACGATCTTGGTGGACTTGCCGATGAAGACGCCCATGCCGAGGACCGAGCCCTCGCGCACGATGCAGCCCTCGACCACCTCGGACCGCGCGCCGATGAAGCAATTGTCCTCGATGATGGTGGGGCCGGCCTGCATCGGTTCCAGCACGCCGCCGATGCCGACGCCGCCCGACAGGTGCACGTTCTTGCCGATCTGCGCGCAGGAACCGACCGTGGCCCAGGTATCGACCATCGTGCCCTCGTCGACATAGGCGCCCAGGTTGACGAAGCTGGGCATCAGCACCACGCCCTTGGCGATATAGGCCGAGCGGCGCACGACGCAGTTCGGCACCGCACGGAAACCGGCGACCTTCCATTGCGCCTCGCCCCAATGGGCGAACTTGCTGTCCACCTTGTCCCACCAGGTGCCGCCCTGCGGCCCGCCCGTCTGGACCTCCATGTCCTTCAGGCGAAAGCCCAGCAGCACGGCCTTTTTCGCCCATTGGTTGACGTGCCAGTCGCTGCCGCGCTTTTCGGCGACGCGCAGCTCGCCCTTGTCCAGCGCCTCCAGCGTGGCCTCGACGGCATCGCGGACCTCGCCCCTGGTGGCGGGGGTGATCTGGTCGCGGATCTCCCAGGCGGATTCGATGGCGGCTTCAAGGGCGTCATTCGACATGGTCTGGCCTCTCAACGGTGGAAACTCTTGCCCAAGGGCTATAAGCCGAGGGGTGCGGCCGCGCAATGCGGCGGTTTCGGCCAGAGGATTGGATGACAGAACTTGACGAGCGCAGCCACCCGTTCCGCGACAGCCATCAGGACGTGGCGGTGGCGCAGACCACGCCCGACACGGCCCAGACCCGCGCGCCGGCCTATCGGCTGGCCTTCACCGACACCGAATTCCTGCTGCGCGAAGAGCTGCGCCCGGTGCGGCTGCAGCTTGAGTTGCTGAAGCCGCAGATGATCATGGATGCGCGCGGCATCCGCTCGACCGTGGTGATGTTCGGCGGCGCCCGCATCCCCTCGCCCGAGCGGCGCGAGGGCGCGCGCACGCCGGTCCTGGCGGCGCTGTCGCATTACTATGACGAGGCGCGGCGCTTTGCCCGGCTGATGACCGAGCGCAGCCTGAAAAGCTATGGTGCCGAGAACGTGATCTGCACCGGCGGCGGGCCGGGGGTGATGGAGGCGGGCAACCTGGGCGCGCACGAGGCCGGCGGCGCCTCGATCGGGCTGTCCATCGTGCTGCCGCACGAACAGACGCCGAATGCCTATGTGACCCCGGACCTGTGCTTCAACTTCCACTATTTCGCCATTCGCAAGATGCATTTCCTGATGCGGGCCAAGGCGGTCACGGTGTTTCCGGGCGGCTTCGGCACCATGGACGAGATGTTCGAGGCGCTGACCCTGATCCAGACCGGCCGGATGAGGCGGGTGCCCTTCATCCTGTTCGGGCCGGAATTCTGGCACAAGGTCATCAACTGGCAGGCGCTGGCCGAGGCCGGCACCATCAGCCCCGAGGACCTGGAGCTGATCAGCTTCGTCGAAAGCGCCGACGAGGCGGTCGAGATCATCGACAACTGGGTCGTGCCCTGCCCCTGAAACGGGGCAGGCGCCGGCCGGGCCCAGATCCTGGGCACCCGGCTTCGCGCAGCTTTGGGCGCTGAATGGCCGGTCATGCAGCCGATCATGCGCGGTCGCGTTCCGCTGGCTGCTTCGTTCCGCTAGCTGCTTCGTTCCGTCGGCCCCTTCTTCCGCCGGCCCCTTCTTCGGTCGGATGCCCTTTCAGGCCGCTTTCCGTTCAGGCCACCTTTCCGACCCGGCGGCCTTTACTTCGGTCACAGGCCTTTGGGGGTCGCGGCCGAGGCTGTGTGAAAACTCCAACTCCGAAAATTTACGAAGAACAGTTTCCTTAGAAATACATTCACGGCGGCCCGCCTTAGAACAAAGTCTCTCCGCAATGCCAGCAGGCGAACATTGTTCCATGCCCGGCCATGCTCGACTGAATTTCCACACAGCCTCGGCCCATTTCGGTCACGAACCTTTCCGGTCACGGGCCCTTTCCTTTCAGGCGCCCTTACCGGTGCAGGGCACCATCCTTCGGGGCCTTTATATCCTTCGGGGGCCTTTCGTCCGAGGGCCACAACAATGACTGCGGATCTTTCGTAGGGCACCTTTCCCGCTCAACCGCTTTTCGTTCGGGCCTTCCCGCTCAGGCGCTTTTTTCGTTCGGCAGCCTTTCCCGCCCCGGCGCCGCCACGCGCTACGGACCCAGGTCGCCGGAGCGTCGCCGCGGATCGCATCGCACCGGGGCAGGCATCACGACGCCAGCATGTCGGACAGCCGGGGCAGCGTGAACAGATCGACCTTGTCAGCTTCGTCTCCTCGGGTCCGGGCGACATCGAACTCCTGACCCTGCGCGCCGCGCGGCTGCTGGCCCAGGCGGACGTGGTGCTTTACGACGACCTCGCCTCGGGAAGGCCGGTGCTGGAGCAGGCCGGCCCGCAGGCCGAGCGCATCCCGGTCGGAAAGCGCGCCGGCCGCCCCTCGGCCAGGATTCGAGCAGGCTAACCCGGCCTTTCCGCCAGGGCTATTTCGGCCACCAGGCCACGAAATCGCCCGCCGCGACATTCGGCGGCGGGCCGCCGCCCCGGCGTTCCGTCGCCGCCCGCGCCTGCTGCGCCTGGGCCGCGCCGTGGCGATAAGTCGCATGCGACAGCTCCGGCCGCATCTCGGGTTCCGGCTGATCCTCGACGGCGCGAATCACGATGGTGCCCAGCTTCAGCGCGCGCTGAAAGGATTCATCGTCGCCATAGATCGCGGTCAGGAAGCGGATCACCTTGGCCCGAAACACCGCGCGATCCTGCGGCCCGTCGGCATCCTCGGCCGCGGATGCGGCCGAGCCGCCGCCCTGCACAGCCTGGGCCGATGCGGCCTGCCGCGAATGGTCGATGCCCTGGTGGCCAAGCTGCATGTCCTGCCCCACGCCGCCGGATTCCTCGACCGCGGGCACCTCGGGCTGGGCGCGGGCAAGGGTGGGACCGACGATTTCGACCTCTCGCGCCGCCTGCGTGGCGGCGGGACCGGCCCGGCTTTGGATCTGGTGAACGGTTGGAATCATGACACACCCGAAGATACTGATCTGGATATGCCCATCATAGCCGTTTCCCGGCGGATTTCACCCGCTCTTTGCCGGGTGTTTTCTTAAAATCCTAGCAATCTGAACGGCTTGTCATTCGCGGTGATAGGGACTGCCGGCCAGGATGGTGGTGGCGCGATAGATCTGCTCGGCCAGCATGACGCGGACCAGCATATGCGGCCAGACCATGCGGCCGAAGCTGATCGCCAGATCGGCCCGGTCGCGCAGGCTGGGGTCGATGCCATCGGCGCCGCCGATCACGAAGGCAATGTCGCGCGCCTGGTCGCGCCAGCCGGCGATGCGGGCGGCAAATTCGGGGGAACTCAGCATCTGGCCACGCTCGTCCAGCACCACCAGGGCGGCACCGTCGGGGATGGCCCTGGCCAGCAGCGCCGCCTCGGCCGCCATGCCGCCGCCGCGACGGTCGTCGACCTCGGCCAGGGTGACGGGGGGCAGGCCCAGACCGCGGCCCGCCTTGGCGTGACGGTCCAGGTAATCGGCGATCAGCTTCGCCTCGGGGCCCTGCCGCAGCCGCCCGACCGCGGCAATGACCATGCGCATGGATCAGATCTGGTGCTTGCCGGCCTCGATGGCGGCGTGTTCGGCGCGCAGCCGCTCAAGCGTGGCCGAACGCAGGGCGTCGGCGGGCATCCACATCTTTTCCAGCTGATAGAACTCGCGGACCTCGGGGCGGAAGACATGGACGATCACGTCGTCGGTGTCGATCAGCACCCAATCGCCGGTCTCCTTGCCCTCGATCCGGGCCGAGCGGCCGGTCTGTTCCTTCAGGCGCTCGACCAGCTTTTCGGCGATCGAGGCCACCTGCCGCGCGTTCCGGCCCGAGGCGATCACCATGTGATCGGCCATGGCCGAGCGGCCACGCAGGTCGATGGTCACGACATCCTCGGCCTTGTCGTCGTCAAGAGAGGCAAGAATGCGGTCCAGTAGCTGATCGCTCGTCAGCCCGGATTCCGCGGTGGTCGCAGCCGGCGCAGCGGCCGGCGAGACGGTATTGGACAGGGTTCATCCTCCGGTCATCACGCCGATCTCCCCCGGCGCCGGGGCCTTACCAATGTAGCACGGAATCGCGCCCGCTCAATGCAGGCGCAGCGGATTTCTGGACGCATCCGCCGGCGGGCAGGCCGAAACCGGCAGATTTCCCCAGGGATCGGCGCATCTGACCTGCCCCGCGCCCCAGGCCAGATGCAGGCTTTCGGCACCCGCCGCCGCCCGCGCCTGCTTCAGCGGCGTGTCCGCCCAATGCACCGCCAGCGCGAAAACGGCCACGCAGATCAGCGGGATCGCCCGCAGGATGATGCGAATCAGCATGATCGGTCCCCTTTCCCGTGTCTTTCGGCGCCAAGATAGGGACCATTTCCCAACTTGGAATTAACAGGGCCGTGTGGCGATATTGAATATGACGTGAAATCGCCCTATTAATGCCCCTATGCGAGGATTCGTCTATTTCGACATTCACGACCGCGCCCGCCTGCCCGGCCGGTTCTACGGCGAAAGCCTGTCCGTCACCGCCCGACTTTGACGGGAGCGGGCGCTTGCGCGCGCCCTGCCGCAGGCTGCGGCACCCCCTCCGCCCTTTCCCAGCTAGTCTTCCAGAAAAGAGACAGCCATGACCGGCAACACGAACGCGGGCGCGCCCCGCACCCTCTACGACAAGATCTTCGACGCCCATGTGGTCGAGCGTTCCGAGGACGGCACCTGCATCCTCTATATCGACCGGCACCTGGTGCATGAGGTGACCTCGCCCCAGGCCTTCGAAGGGCTGCGCATGGCCGGGCGCAAGGTGCGCCGCCCCGACCAGACCATCGCCGTGCCGGACCACAACGTGCCCACGACGCCCGACCGCGTGGACGGGATCGAGAACCCCGAGGGCCGCATCCAGGTCGCCGAGCTGGACAAGAACGCGCGCGAATTCGGGCTGAACTATTACCCGATGAACGACATCCGCCAGGGCATCGTGCATATCGTCGGCCCCGAGCAGGGCTGGACCCTGCCCGGCATGACCGTGGTCTGCGGCGACAGCCACACCGCGACGCATGGCGCCTTCGGCGCGCTGGCGCATGGCATCGGCACCTCGGAGGTCGAGCATGTGCTGGCCACCCAGACGCTGATCCAGAAGAAATCCAAGAACATGAAGGTGGAGATCACCGGCAAGCTGCGTCCCGGCGTGACCGCCAAGGACATCACCCTGTCGGTGATCGGCGCCACCGGCACCGCCGGCGGCACCGGCTATGTCATCGAATATTGCGGCGAGGCGATCCGCGACCTGTCGATGGAAGGCCGCATGACCGTCTGCAACATGGCGATCGAGGGCGGCGCCCGCGCCGGGCTGATCGCGCCGGACGAAAAGACCTTCGAATATGTCAAGGGCCGCCCGCACGCCCCGAAGGGCGCCGCATGGGAGGCCGCCGTCGCCTGGTGGAAGACGCTGTTCTCGGACGAGGGCGCGCATTGGGACAAGGTCGTCACCATCCGCGGCGAGGACATCGCCCCGGTCGTGACCTGGGGCACCTCGCCCGAGGACGTGCTGCCGATCACCGGCAAGGTGCCCGCGCCCGAGGATTTCGAGGGCGGCAAGGTCGAGGCCGCGCGCCGCAGCCTGGACTACATGGGCCTGAAGCCGGGCACGCCGCTGAACGAGATCAGCATCGACGCGGTCTTCATCGGCTCCTGCACCAACGGCCGGATCGAGGATCTGCGCGCCGCCGCCGGCATCCTGAAAGGCCACAGGCTGGCGCCGGGCGTGCGCGGCATGGTGGTGCCGGGCTCGGGCCTGGTGCGCATGCAGGCCGAGGAAGAGGGGCTGGACAAGATCTTCATCGACGCCGGCTTCGAATGGCGCCTGGCCGGCTGCTCGATGTGCCTGGGCATGAACCCCGACCAGCTGGCGCCGGGCGAGCGCTGCGCCGCGACCTCGAACCGCAACTTCGAGGGCCGCATGGGCCGTGGCGGCCGCACCCACCTGATGTCGCCGGTGATGGCGGCCGCAGCCGGGATCAGGGGCCACCTGACCGACGTGCGCGAACTGCTGGCGGAAACCGTCTGATGGCGAGCGGCGCGGGGCCTTACCGGCCCCGCCGCAGCAGCATCAAGGCGTTGATCGCAATCAGCCAGAGCCCGGCGTTCTCGAACCAGAAGTTGTATTTGATGTTCGCGAAATCGGCGCTGATGAGCCTGTCCACATGATGAAAGCCCACCGCGCGCACCAGCACGAAGCCGCACAGCACGGCCAGCCCCAGCAGGGCCGGGCCGTTGCGGCGCATGTGCCCGCGCAGGGCATTCGTCGTCCAGGCCAGCGCGAGTGCCACGCCCAGCACCAGCCCGGCGATGAAGGCCAGCTGCACCATATGGCGGTCGTCGTACCAGCCCTGCGCCCGCGCCATGCAGCGTCCGGTGGCGGTCAGCGCGGTCTGCAGGTCCAGCTGCTTGTTCACCCCCAGGAAGGCCATCAGCCCGGCGATCGTCAGCCACAGCCCTCGCGCCGCGCCGGCCGGACGGCGGCGCAGCACCATGACGGCCAGCACGAAGCACAGGAAGTAAGAGAGCACCGTCAGCCAGCCGGTGATCTCGGGGTCTCCGATCTGCGGCCTCCAGTCGCGCGCAATGCAGGCGCGCAGGGCCGCAAGGCTGGAAAACCCGAAAAACATCAGCGAAGCCCTTTCCATGGCGCAAGGCGCCGGACGGGTCTCGGTTAACGGGCCGCTGCGGCCCAAGTCAATTCTGCGAGGATCACGACATGGACAAGTTCACCACCCTGACCGGAATCGCGGCACCCATGCCGCTGGTCAACATCGACACCGACATGATCATCCCGAAACAGTTCCTGAAGACGATCCACCGCTCGGGTCTGGGCAAGAACCTGTTCGACGAGATGCGCTATGACGCCCAGGGCAACGAGATCCCGGATTTCGTGCTGAACCAGCCGGCCTGGCGCGACAGCCAGATCATCGTCGCCGGCGACAACTTCGGCTGCGGCAGCTCGCGCGAACACGCGCCCTGGGCGCTGCTGGATTTCGGCATCCGCTGCGTGATCTCGACCAGCTTCGCCGACATCTTCTACAACAACTGCTTCAAGAACGGCATCCTGCCCATCGTCATGCCGCCAGAGGTGGTGGACGTGCTGATGGAGGACGCCAAGAAGGGCGCCAACGCCCGCATGACCGTGGATCTGGAAAACATGACCGTGACCACCTCGGACGGGCAGAGCTTCCCCTTCGAGCTGGACCCGTTCCGCCGCCACTGCCTGCTGAACGGGCTGGACGACATCGGCCTGACCATGGAAAAGGCCCCCGCCATCGACGCCTACGAGGCGCAGATGGCCCAGAGCCGGCCTTGGGTGTAAGCTCACTGGCCGGGGCGGCCCTGCTGGCCGCCCTTGGCCTGGCCGCCCAGGCCGATCCGCTGCGGATCGCGACCTTCAGCCCCGACCTGTCGCGCGACGGGCCGGGGCTTTTGTTGCGCGACCTCGGCCGCAAGGATGCGCAGATCGACGCCGTGGTGCAGGTGTTGGCGGAAACCCGGCCCGACATCCTGCTGCTGACGCATTTCGACTGGGATTACGAGAACAGCGCGCTGGACGCCTTTGCCGCCAGGCTGGCGCAGGCCGGGCTGGACTATCCGCACCGCTTCGCCGCCCGGCCGAATTCCGGCATGGCGACCGGGCTCGACCTGAACGCCGACGGGCGGCTGGGCACGGCCGACGATGCGCAGGGCTTCGGCACCTTCTCGGGACAGGGGGGCATGGCGATCCTGTCGCGCCATCCCATCGGTCCGGTCAAGGATTACGCGGATTTCCTGTGGCGCGACCTGCCCGACAACCTGATGCCGCCGCTGCCCGAGGAGGTGGCGGCCATCCGCCGCCTGTCCTCGACCGCGCATTGGGATGCGGTGGTCACGGTCGCGGGCCGGCCGCTGCACCTCTTGGCCATGTCCGCGACGCCGCCGGTCTTCGACGGGCCCGAGGATCTGAACGGGCGACGCAACCATGACGAGCTGGCGTTCTGGCTGCATCACCTGCCCGACGGCCCCTTCGTTCTGGCCGGGAACCTGAACCTCGACCCCCTGGACAGCGAAGGCCGGCCCGAGGCGCTGGCCCGGATCATGGCCCATGTCACCGACCCCCTGCCCCGCAGCGCGGGCGGCGCGGCGGCCAAGGGCGGGGTGAACGACGGCCACCGGGGCGATCCGGCGCTGGATACCGGCGACTGGCCGGACGACAAGCCGCCGGGCAACCTGCGCGTCGATTACGTCCTGCCGGCAAGGCCGCTCAAGGTGCTGGACTCGGGCGTGTTCTGGCCGGCCGAGGGACCGCTGGCCAAGGCCGCGCTGGCCGCTTCCGCGCACCGGCTGGTCTGGGTCGACCTGGACTGGCCGCCGGCACCCTGATTCGGACAAGCCCCTTCCGCCCGCCCCCCGCGCGATTCCCCGGCATCTTCTCCGTTGTCCAAATACCCATGCGACGGCGCCGCCCGCCGGCCCGTCGCCCGGCCTTCGACCCCGCCCGCAGCGGCCGCCCGATTCCGCTTGCCGCCGCCGCGGCATCGCAGGTAACATGCGCGTGTATCGGTGCCCCTTTCCGGGGCCAAAAGGGAATGCGGTGCGGTCCTCGGCGTCTCGGGGGCCAAATCCGCAGCCGCCCCCGCGACTGTAGGCGGAGAGCGGACGTCCATCGCGCCACTGGCCATCCGGCCGGGAAGGCGGGCGTCTGCCGTGACCCGCAAGCCAGGAGACCTGCCGATGCATGGAACCGCAATGTCGTCGGGTTGGACGACCAAAGGAAAGGGTCGCAGATGACCGCAAAACCCATGACCGCCGCCGGCGCCAGCCGTGCCTCGGTCCTGTTTCCCGCCATCGCCGCCTTCGCGATCGGCTTCGGGCTGATCTTCATGTCCGGGCTGGTGCAGGCCGAGACCCTGCATGACGCCGCCCATGACGTGCGTCACGCGACCGGCTTCCCCTGCCACTGACATGTTCTCGCGCATTCTGACCAGCGGGTTGATCGCTGGCGCTGCAACGGGGCTGATTGCCGCCCTGTTGCAGCTTTGGTTCGTGCAGCCCGTGCTGCTGCATGCCGAACTGTATGAATCCGGCCAACTGGCCCATTTCGGTGCCGAGGCCGTCAGCGCACACCAGGACTTGGGGCCCTTCGAATGGACCCGCAACATGCTTTCGGTCCTGTTCACCATGATGGTCTATGCCGGCTACGGGCTGATGCTGGTGGCGCTGATGGCGCTGTCCGAGGCGCAGGGCAACGCGGTCACGGCGCGGCAGGGGCTGCTTTGGGGCCTGGCCGGCTACCTGACCATGCAGCTTGCCCCCGCCTTCGGCCTGGCGCCGGAAGTGCCGGGCGTCGCCGCCGCCGATGTGCAGCTGCGCGCGATCTGGTGGCTGGGCACCGCCGCCGCCACCGGGCTGGCGCTGTGGCTGGTCGCCTTTGGCAAGGGCTGGGCGGCCTGGGGCGTGGCCATCGTGCTGATCCTGGCGCCGCATGTGATCGGCGCGCCGCAGCCCGACAGCTATGCCGGCCCGGTCCCGCCCGAGCTTTCGGCGGAATTCGCCGGGCGCGCCCTGGGTGCCGGCGCCATGGCCTGGGCGCTGCTCGGCCTGCTGGCCGGCTGGTTCTGGCAGCGCGAAAGCCAGCGCGCGCCGGTGCCGCAAGCCGCCTGATCCGGGCCGCAACCGTTTCGGCCGGGCGTGCCTGTCGCGCCCGGCCCTTTCATGAAAGCGGGGAAAAGACATGGATCGTTCGATCCCGATGCTGCTGATCGGCCTGATCTTCGGCGGCGGCATGGGCTTCGTCATCGCCGCCGCCAACGGCATCACGCTGGACGGCCACGACCACGGCGCGCATGGCCACGGCACCCAGGCCGCGGCGCATGACCACGGCGCGCCCATCGACCTGCCCGCGGGCAGCGCCACCGCCTCGGCCCGGCTGGAGCCCGACAGCACCGCCGGCTGGAACCTGTTCGTCGAGGCCGAGGGCTTCTGCTTCGCCCCCGAACATGCCGGGCTGGCCGATCGCCGCGGCGAGGGCCATGCGCATCTTTACCTGAACGGCGCCAAGATCGCCCGGCTCTACGGCCCGGCCCATCACCTCGACATGCTCGCCGCCGGCGACCGGCTGCGGGTCGAGCTGAACTCGAACGACCACCGCCCGCTGACCGTGGCGGGCCGGCCGCTCGCCGTGGAACTGACCGTGCCCGACCGCCCGGTCGGCATCCGCGCCGGGGCCGAGGGCCTGCCCGACAGCGCCATTTGCGCCACGCCCTGATGATGCGGTTCGGCCCCGAGGACCAGGCCGCGCTGGACCGCATCCTGCGCTGGCGCCGCGACGTGCGGCATTTCCGCGACGACCCGATCCCCGAGCCGCTGCTGGAGGAATTGCGCGCGGCGATGGAACTGGCGCCCTCGGTCGGCAATGCCCGGCCCTGGCGGGTGATCCGGGTCGAAAGCCCCGATCTGCGCGCCGCGATCCGCGCCGATTTCCTGCGCTGCAATGCCCGGGCCGCCGCCCGCTACCAGGGCCGGCAGCGGCAGGAATACGATGCGCTGAAGCTCGCCGGGCTGGACCGCGCGCCGGTCTGGCTGGCCGTCTTTACCGAGATCGACCCGTCCGAGGGCCACGGCCTTGGCCGCGCCACCATGCCGCAGACCCTGCGGCAATCGACGGCGATGGCGATCCATGCGCTGTGGCTCGCGGCACGGGTGCGCAACCTGGGCCTGGGCATGGTCTCGATCCTCGACCCCGCGCGGATCGGCCCGCTGCTGGCGGTGCCCGAAAGCTGGGAGTTCTCGGCGCTGCTCTGCCTCGGCTGGCCCGAGTTCACCGACGACACGCCGCTGCTGCACCGCACCGGCTGGCAGGAAAACACCGCCCCCGGCTGGCAGCGGCGCTGAAAGGCCCCGCCGCATCGGGCGGGGCCGCTTGGTTCAGGGCTGCGAGGTGGCCGGGCCCATGGGCTGGCCGTTGACGGTAAAGGGGCCGCCGCCCTCGGGCATCTGGATGTCCCAGACATTCTCGCCGCTCGCGCCGGGCTTGGCCATGGCGCGGGCCATGCGCAGCATCATCAGCGGCTGGGCGGCCTCTTCGGGCGGGGCCGCGGCCAGCGCCGCCTCGACCTTGTCGAGCCCCGTGGCCGAGATCAGCGCCGCGCCGGTGGGCGCCGCGCCCGGACCGGCCGCGATGTCCGCGCGATAGTCGATCTGGTAGCCGTCGCCCTTGATCTGCGACGGCGCAAGCTTCAGGTCGGCCGTGCCGCCGGGCAGCAGCGCCACCTGCAGCTGTTCGGGCACCAGCCGCGCGAAGGGTTCCTCGGCGGTCAGGTCGAAGCCCTCGATCAGCATCTTCGCCGGCGCCGCCAGGTCGAAGCCCGAGGCGGTGAAATCCAGCGTCACCTCTTGCGGCAGGATCGGCTCGACCCAGGGCGGCAGCACGCCCTCGGGCACGGTCACGCCCGACAGCGCCACCCGTTCGTGCAGCCGGCCGTCGGCTGTGGCGCCGGACAGGCCGACCGTCACCTTGGTCGAGGCAAGGCCGAATTCGCCCAGCGGAGAGCCGATCTTCAGATCATGCAGGACCGCGTCCATCGACAGGTCGTCCCACAGCGGCATGGCGGCGGCCAGCTTGTCGCGCAGCCCGTCCTGCGAGCCCTCGATCCGCTCCTCGGACGGATGGGCGACGAACCAGGCGAGCAGGGACAGCATGCCTTCGGTGCGCGCGCCGGTGATCTGGCCGCTGCCCTCGTAGCCGGGCGCGGTGATCTGGAAGGTCATCGGCTGGCCGCCCGGAGCCATCAGGATCTCCTGCGACAGCTCCAGCCCCTCGGCGGTGAAGTTCATGGCCTGGTCGACGCCGCCGGCCTTGCCGGGCCCGCCGGTCAGCGACATCTCCATCCGCGCCGTGCGCTGGTGATCGCGCGAGATGATCTCGGGCTCGGCCGGGGGCTGTTCGGGCGCGGCTTCGGCGCCGGGCGGCGGCGGGGGCGCATATTGCACCGACTCGATGACGTAATCCGTCATCACCGCCGTCTGTTCGCGGAAACTCATCAGCCCCTCGTCCCAGATGCCGGTGGATTCGACCCTGGTCGTGCCCTTCTGCTCGAACAGGCGCGGCACCACCACCGACCAGCTCAGCACCTGGTCCTCGCTGACGCCCCAGCTGCCGTCGCCATTGTCGGTCAGCCGATAGGTCAGGGCCGAGACGCTGACCTGGGCCTGCTCGGCCGGAACCTGCGCCAGAAGCGGCGCCGGGTCGATCCGCAGCTCATAGCTTTCGCCCTGGGGGGTGACGGCGACCACGCCCTCGGCGCCGCCGAAATAGGTCTGGAAAACGCCGCGCAGCCGCGCGGCCCCCTCTTCGGTGGCAGGCACGGCCCAGGCCGCCGAGACGGGGCAGATCGCCAGCAGCGCCACAAGGCCTTGTCTCGCAAACATGTCCGAACATCCTTTCGAATTCACTGATCCTGCACAAGCGGCAGATGACAGGAAACAGGCTAGAACTCCACCCCCGGTTGCGCCTTGATGCCATCGCGGAAGGGATGCTTGACCTGCTCCATCTCGGACACAAGATCGGCAAGCTCGATCAGTTCCGGCTTGGCGTTGCGCCCGGTCAGGACCACATGCGTCATCGGCGGTTTTTCGCTGCGCAGGAAATCCAGCACCTCGTCCAGGTCCAGGTAGTCATAGCGCAGCGCGATGTTGATCTCGTCCAGCAGGACCATGCGGATCTGCGGATCGCGGATCAGTTCCTTGGCCTTTTCCCAGCCGGCGCGGGCGGCGGCGATGTCGCGCTCGCGGTCCTGGGTTTCCCAGGTGAAGCCCTCGCCCATGGCGTGGAACTGGCACAGGTCGCCGAAATGCGTGGTCAGCAACCGCCGCTCGCCGGTGTCCCAGGCGCCCTTGATGAACTGCACCACCGCGCAGGGCATGCCATGGGCGATGCAGCGCAGGATCATGCCGAAGCCCGAGGACGACTTGCCCTTGCCCTTGCCGGTATGGACGATGACCAGGCCCTTCTCGCCCTGCTTCTCGGCCATCATCCGGTCGCGGGCGGCCTTGATCCGGGCCATCTTCTCGGCGTGGCGGGTATTGTCGTCGGTCTGCATCGGGCACTCCTTCGCTTGACAAGTCGGGACCGGGCGCGCACAGACGAGAGGCGCTGGTTCCTGTCCTACGACAGGCGAAGAGGGAATGCGACAGGCAACCGCCTGGAAGCAGCCGCCCCCGCGACCGTGACCGGAAAGGTCGCCCCGAGGCCACTGGCGAGACGCCGGGAAGGCGGGGCGGCCGTGGGCCCAGGCCCGAATCCGCAAGCCGGGAGACCTGCCAGCGCGCGAAGGATTGACCGGCGGACGGGGTGTTCCCGCTGGGGCTTGGGCGCTGGTCCCCTGCCTCGTGCCGCCTTGAGGGATGAAGGGCGCATGACCGTCACGCTGCATGTCTGCATCACCTGCCGCGCCGGCCAGCCCGTCCCCGAGGGCGAGCCCGTGCCCGGCGCGCGGCTGCATGACGCGCTGGCGGCCGAAGGCGCCCCCGACGGCGTGCGCATCGTCCCCGTCGAATGCCTGTCCGCCTGCGCCAACGGCGCCGCCATCGCGCTGTCGGCGCCGGGCCGCTGGACCTATGTCTACGGCCGCATGTCGGCCGAGGACGCGACCGAGATCCTGCTGGGCGCCGCCGCCTATGCCCAGGCCCCCGACGGCATCGTGCCCTGGCGCGAGCGCGTCACGATTTTCCGCAAGCGCAGCCTCGCGCGCATTCCCCCGATTGGATAGAAGATGAGCGACCTGACCAAGACCCCCGTCACCGTCATCACCGGCTTTCTGGGCGCCGGCAAGACCACGCTGATCCGCCACCTGATGTCGCAGCCGCAGGGCAAGCGGCTGGCGGTGCTGGTCAACGAATTCGGCACCATGGGCGTCGACGGCGAGATCCTGAAGTCCTGCGCCGACGAGAATTGCCCGGCCGAGAACATCATGGAGCTGTCGAACGGCTGCATCTGCTGCACCGTCGCCGACGACTTCATTCCGACGCTGGAACGGCTGATGGCGATGCCGGTCAAGCCCGACCACATCCTGATCGAGACCTCGGGCCTAGCCCTGCCCAAGCCCTTGCTGAAAGCCTTCGACTGGCCGGCGATCCGCTCGCGCATCACCGTGGACGGGGTGATCGCGCTCGCCGATGCCGAGGCGGTGGCGGCCGGCCGCTTCGCCCCCGACGAGGCCGCGGTCGAGGCGCAGCGCGCCGCCGACGACAGCCTCGACCACGAGACGCCCCTCTCCGAGGTGTTCGAGGACCAGATCGCCTGCGCCGACATCGTGCTGCTGTCCAAGGCCGACCTGGCCGGCGAGCAGGGGCTGGCCGCCGCCCGCGCCGTGATCGAGGCCGAGGCGCCGCGCAAGCTGCCGATCCTGCCGCTGACCGACGGGGTGATCGACCCGCGCGTGATCCTGGGCCTGGGTGCCGCGGCCGAGGACGACCTCGCCGCCCGCCCCAGCCACCACGACGGCGCCGACGACCACGAACACGACGATTTCGACTCGGTGGTGATCGAGCTGGCCGAGATCGCCGACCCCGGCGAGCTTGCCGCCCGCATCGAGCGGCTGGCCCGCGAACAGAACATCCTGCGGGTCAAGGGCCATGTCGCCGTCGCCGGCAAGCCCATGCGCCTGCTGGTGCAGGCGGTGGGCGAGCGGGTGCGGCACCAATACGACCGGCCCTGGGGCGACGCCCCCCGCGCCTCGCGCCTGGTGGTGATCGCCGAGCATGACGACATCGACGAGGCCGCGATCCGGGCGGTCCTGGCTGCCTGACGATGCATGTCGTCTTCCGCGAAAGCCGTGGGCTGGAAGAGACCGAGGTTCCGACCGACCCCGGCCAAGGCCCCGCCGACCTGGTCGTGCTGTCCTATTCCGACAGCGACCTCGGCGCTTTCGCGGCGGGCTGGCATCGCGCTGCCGGGCGGCTGCCTTCGCTGCGGCTGTGCAACCTCTCGGCGCTGCGGCACCCGGTCTCGGTCGATCAGTATTGCGAGGCAACGCTTTCCGGCGCCCGCGCCGTGCTGGTCCGGCTGATCGGCGGCGAGCCCTATTGGCATTACGGCGTCGCCAGCCTTCAGGATCTGGCCCGCCGCCGCGGGATCGCCCTGGCCTTCCTGCCGGCGGACGGGCGTCCCGACCCAACGCTGGAGCGGTTTTCCACCCTGCCGCTGCCGCTGCTGCATCGGCTGGCGGCGCTTTGCGACCAGGGCGGCGCGGTCGCGGCGCAGATGGCGCTGGCGGAACTGGCCGGGGCCGCCGGCCTGCCCGCCGCCCCGGTCCAGGGGCAGGCCGCGATCCCTGACTTCGGCTTCTACGATCCCGACCGCGGCGTCATCGACCGCCCCCGGCCCGACCCCGCACCCGGCGTGCTGGTCAGCTTCTATCGCAGCTACCTGACCGCGGCCGACCTGGCGCCGGTGGATGCGATGATCCGCGCCCTGCGCACGGCCGGCTTTGCCGCGACCGGGGTCTTTGCGCCCTCGCTGAAGGCGCCGGGCTTTGCCGACTGGCTGGCGCCGCACCTGCCCGGCCTTGTCGCGGTGGTGAACCTGACCGCCTTTTCCGCCCGCGACGATGCCGGCGCCACGCCCTTCGACGGCACGGATTGCCCGGTCTTCCAGGTGGCGCTGTCCACCGCGCCCCGCGCCCTCTGGGCGGCCGAGGACCGCGGGCTTTCCGCCGCCGACCTGGCGATGCATGTCGTGCTGCCCGAGGTGGACGGCCGCATATTCCTGGGCGCGATCAGCTTCAAGGAACCGCAAGAGCGCGACCCCGACCTGCAATTCGCCCGCGTGATCCATGCCCCCGACCCGGACCGCATCGACGCGGCGGTGGCGCGGATCACCGCCTGGCACCGGCTGCGGCAGGCGACACGCCGCGCGGTGGTGCTGTCCACCTATCCCGGCAAGGCGCATCAGCTGGCCCATGCGGTCGGACTGGACGCGCTGGCCTCCTGCAGCGCGATCCTTGGGCTTCCCCATGACGACCTGGGCCGGCGGCTGACCGCCGAGCGCATCCACTGGCCGCTCTCGGACTACCAGCAAGCGCTGGCCCGCCTGCCGCAACGCCTGCGCGACGACCTCGCCGCCGCATGGGGCGAGCCCCCCGACGGCTTCCGTTTCGCCGCCCTCCGCCACGGCGCCGACCTGATCGCCCTGCAACCCGAACGCGGCGAGGCAAAGACCCGCGCCGACGACTACCACGACCTGACGCGCACCCCGCGCCATGAATATGTCGCCTTCTACCTGTGGCTGCGCGCGCAGGCGGACGTGCTGATCCACATGGGCGCGCATGGCACGCTGGAATGGCTGCCCGGCAAGTCGGTTGCCCTGTCGGGCGAATGCTGGCCCGAGGCGCTGCTGGCCGACATGCCGGTGATCTATCCCTTCATCGTCAACGATCCGGGCGAGGCCGCGCAGGCCAAGCGCCGGCTTTCCGCCGTGACGCTGGGCCACCTGCCGCCGCCGCTGGCGGATTCCGCGGTGCCCGAGAACCTCGCGCATCTGGAACGGCTGCTCGACGAATATTCCACCGCCGACGGGCTGGACCCGCGCCGCCGCGACCGGCTGATCCTGGCCATCCGCGACGAGGCCCGCGCCGCCGGGGTGGAAACCGACCTGGGCCTGCCCCCCGACGCCGCGGCGGCCGAGGCGATCCCGCTGATCGACCGCTTCCTCTGCGATCTCAAGGACAGCCGCTTCGGCGACGGGCTGCATGTCTATGGCACCGCTCCGGGCGAAGCCGAAGGGCTGGCGCGCGCGCTGGCCGGCCAGCGGGTCGCCCCCGGCCCCTCGGGCTCGCCGGCGCGGGGGCGGCAGGACGTGCTGCCGACCGGGCGCAACCTTTTCACCGTCGATCCCCGCGCCGTGCCCTCGCGCAATGCCCATGCCCAGGGGGTGAAACTGGCCGAGGAACTGCTGCGCCGCCACCTGCAGGACCAGGGCGACTGGCCCCGCGGCCTGGTCGTGGACCTCTGGGGCAGCGCCACCATGCGCACGGCGGGCGAGGAATTTGCCATGGCGCTGCATCTCGCCGGCCTCAGCCCGCGCTGGGACGGCGCCTCGGGCCGGGTCGCGGGCATCGAGATCCTGCCCCTGGCCGAGCTTGGCCGGCCGCGGATCGACGTGACGCTGCGGGTCTCGGGCCTGTTTCGCGACATCTTCCCCGGCCTCGCCCAGCTTTTCGAGACCGGGGCCGAGGCGCTGGCGGCCCGCGACGAAACCCCAGCCGACAACCCTTATCGCAACCGCGCCCCCCGCGTCTTCGGCCCCAGGCCCGGCCTTTACGGCCTCGGCATCGCCGACCTGGCCGAGAGCTTCACCGACCAGGCGCGGCAGGCGGCGGGCGAGGCGTGGCTGGCCGCCTCCTCCCATGCCATCGCCGCCGATGGCCGGATCACCCACCAGCCGCAGGCGATCCGCGACCGCTTGGCCCAGGCCGATGCCTTCGTCCATGCGCAGGACCTGCCGGAATCCGACCTGCTGCTGGCCGGCGACCATGCCGCGCATGAGGCGGGCTTCGCCGCCGCCATGGCGCGGATCGGCGCCGCGCGGCCGGCGCTCTACCACCTCGACGCCACCCGCCCGGACCAGCCGCGGGCCCGGACCCTGGCCGAGGAAATCGCCCGCGTCACCCGCGCCCGCGCCGCCAATCCGGCCTGGGCCGACGGCATGATGCGGCACGGCTTTCGCGGCGCGGCCGAGATCGCGGCGACGCTGGACCACATGGCCGCCTTCGCCAACCTGGCCGGCGTGGTGCCCGGCCATCTCTTCGACCTCTATCACGACGCCACGCTGGGCCGGCCCGAGGTCCTGGCCTTCATGGAACGCGAAAACCCCGCCGCGCTCGCCGCCATGCGCGCGCTTTTCGCGCGGCTGCTCGAATCGGGCCTCTGGGTCAGCCGCCGCAACTCGGTCCTGGCGGAGCTGGCGCCATGAGCTTCGCCGTCAAGGGCTGGTGCCCCGGTGCGCTGCGGCCGATGCAATCGGGCGACGGGCTGGTGCTGCGCATCCGGGCGCGGAACGGCCGGCTGGAACCGGACCAGGCACGGCTGATCGCGGCACTCTCGGCGCGGCACGGCAACGGGCTGATGGACCTGACCAGCCGCGCCAACCTGCAACTGCGCGGGCTGGACCCTTCCGGCCATGCCGCGACCGTCGCCGCCCTGGCCGGCATCGGCCTGATCGATGACGACCCGGAATCCGAGGCACGGCGCAACGTGATCCTGTCGCCCTTCGCCCCGATGGGCGGCCCAGCCTGGCAACTGGCCGAGGCCATCGCCCAGGCGATGACCGCGCCCGATGCGCCGCAGGTGCCCGGCAAGTTCGGCTTTGCCGTCGATGCCGACCCGCCGGTGCTGGCCGACACGCCCGCGGACATCAGGCTGCGCCCGCAGGGCCCAGGCTGGCTGATCCTGCCGGACGGCGCCGACTGGGCGCTCAAGGCCGATAACACCGCCCAGGCCGCCACCCGCGCCATCGCCCTGGCGCATTGGTTCATGCAAGGCGGCGTGCAGGACGGCCGCGGGCGGATGCGCGACCACCTGCGCCGCGCCCCCGCCCCGCCCCATGGCGCGACCCCGCTGCCGTCTTCTCTGTTGCCCAAATACCCATGCGACAGCGCCACCGGAACCGCCGGCGCCCATCCGCCCGACCCCGGCCCGGCACCGAACGGCTGGCTGCTGGGCTTCGCCTTCGGCCAGATCACGCCGGCGCAGCTGGCCGCCGCCGCCGCGATCGGCCCCTTGCGCCTGACCCCCTGGCGCGCGCTGCTGATCGAAGGCGCGGCCCGCCCGCGGATCAAGGGCGCGATCCTCGACCCCCACGACCCGCTCCTGCGCATCCATGCCTGCACCGGCGCGCCCGGCTGCCCGCAGGCTTTGGCCGATGTCCGCGCCCTGGCCCGCAGCCTCGCCCCGCGCCTTGCCCCCGGCCAAAGCCTGCATGTCAGCGGCTGCGCCAAGGGCTGCGCGCATCGGGGCGCGGCCTCGGTCACGCTGGTCGCCACCGCGCCCGACCGCTTCGACCTGATCCGGGACGGCGGCACCCGCGATCCCGCCGCGCAGGGCGGGCTTGCGCCGCATCGCATCCCGCTCTGACCTTGCCCAATGCCCGCTTGCATGAGATAGCCGCGAAAATCCCAGGGAACCCCGATGCTGCACCAATACGAAACCGACGGCGCCCGGATCTACGCGCAGTCCTTCGCCACCATCCGGGCCGAGGCCGACCTCGCCCGCTTCACCGCCGAAGAGGAGCCCGTCGTCGTGCGCATGATCCATGCCGCCGGGCTGGTGGGGCTGGAGCGCGACGTGGCATTCTCGCCCGGCATGGCCGCGGCGGCGCGCCAGGCGCTGGAAGGCGGCGCGCCGATCCTCTGCGACGCGCGCATGGTCAGCGAGGGCATCACCCGCGCCCGCCTGCCCGCCGAAAACCGGGTCATCTGCACGCTGCAAGACCCGCGCGTGCCGGACCTCGCCGCCCGGATGGGCAACACCCGCAGCGCCGCGGCGCTGGAGCTGTGGCGCGACGACCTGGATGGCGCCGTGGTCGCCATCGGCAATGCGCCGACGGCGCTGTTCCACCTGCTCAACATGCTCCGCGATCCGGCCTGCCCGCGCCCGGCCGCGATCATCGGCTGCCCGGTGGGCTTCGTCGGCGCGACGGAATCCAAGGCCGCGCTGATGGACGACCTGCCGGCGCCGGCGCTGATCGTGCGCGGGCGGCTGGGCGGCTCGGCCATCACCGTCGCCGCCGTCAACGCGCTCGCCAGCCGAAAGGAATAGCCATGGGCCCCCGAACCGGAAAGATCATCTGCGCCGGCCTCGGCCCCGGCGATCCCGACCTGATCTCGGTCCGCGCCGACCGCGCCATCCGCGGCGCGCGGCAGATCGCCTATTTCCGCAAGAAGGGCCGTGCCGGCCAGGCCCGCCGCATCGTCGCACAGATGCTGGCCCCGGACGTGGTCGAACATGCGATGGAATATCCGGTCACGACCGAGATCCCCTTCGACAGCCCGGAATACAACCGGCTGCTTTCGGGTTTCTACGACGACTGGACCGTGCGGCTGGCCGCCCTGGCCGCCGACAGCGACG
This sequence comes from Paracoccus sp. FO-3, assembly GCF_006386455.1. Taxonomy (NCBI): domain Bacteria; kingdom Pseudomonadati; phylum Pseudomonadota; class Alphaproteobacteria; order Rhodobacterales; family Paracoccaceae; genus Paracoccus; species Paracoccus sp. FO-3. Next base: position 51,370 of record NZ_VCBQ01000019.1, read on the forward strand.
TGGTGGTGCTGTGCGAGGGCGACCCGCTGTTCTACGGCTCGTTCATGCATCTGCACGCCCGGCTGCAAGGCATCGTCACGGTCGAGATCATCCCCGGCATCCCCGGCATGACCGGCTGCTGGAACGCCATCGGCCAGCCGATGACCTGGGGCGACGATGCGATGACGGTGCTGATGGGCACCCTGCCCGAGGCGGAACTGGCCCGCCACATGCGCGCCGCCGATGCGGTGGTGGTGATGAAGACCGGCCGCAACCTGCCCAAGATCGCCCGCGCGCTGGCCGCGGCCGGCCGCATGGCCGATGCCTGGCTGGTCGAGCGCGGCACCATGCCCAACCAGCGCGTGACGCCGCTGGCGCAGGCCGACCTGGACGCCTGCCCCTATTTCGCCACCGTGCTGGTGCATGGCAACGGCCGCCGCCCTCTGGCGGATGCTGCGGAATGAGCGGCTGGGTCGCGGTGGCGGGCCTGGGGCCGGGCGCGGACGATCTCGTCACGCCCGAGGTCCGGGCGGCGCTGGCCCAGGCCACCGACATCGTGGGCTATATCCCCTATGTCGCCCGCGTCGCCCCGCGCGCGGGTCTGGCGCTGCACCCTTCGGACAACCGGGTCGAGCTGGAGCGCGCCCGCTTCGCGCTGGACCTGGCGGCGGAGGGCAAGCGGGTCGCGGTGGTCTCCTCGGGCGATCCGGGGGTCTTTGCCATGGCCTCGGCGCTGTTCGAGGCGCTGGAGGGGCGCAAGGACGCCCCCGAGATCCGCATCCTGCCCGGCATCACCGCCATGCTGGCGGCAAGCGCCCGGATCGGCGCGCCGCTGGGCCATGACTTCTGCGCCATCAACCTGTCGGACAACCTCAAGCCCTGGGCGCTGATCGAAAAGCGCCTGCGCCTGGCGGCCGAGGCGGATTTCGCCATGGCCTTCTACAACCCACGCTCCAAGGCCCGGCCCGAGGGGTTCGCCCGCGTGCTGGAGATCCTGCGCGAGGCTTGCGGGCCGGACCGGCTGATCTGCTTCGCCCGCGCCGTCTCGACCCCGGACGAGGCAATCCGCACCGTCACCCTGGCCGAGGCCCGCCCCGAGATGGCCGACATGCGCACCGTCGTCATCCTGGGCAACAGCGCCACCCGCCGGGTCGGCCCCTGGGTCTATACGCCGCGATCCGTGCCATGAAGCCAGGCCATCACCTCGGCCGGCGTGGCGACGACGCGGCGCAGCGGCAGCACGGGACGGTCGATCATCACCACCGGCAGGCCCAGCGCGCGGGCGGCAGCCAGCTTGGCCTGGGCGGCCTGGCCCCCGGCATTCTTGGCGACGACATGGGCGATGGCGTGGCGCCGCATCAGCGCGATGTCGCCCGCGACGGTGAACGGCCCGCGCGAGACGATCAGCGTGGCGTCGCGCAAGGGATGCGCCGCCACCTCGGCGAAACGCAGCATCCAGACATGGTTCAGCCCGACGAAGGGCTGCAGGTTCTGCCGCCCGATGGCCAGGAACACCGCCGAGCCGTCGCCCGGCAGCGCGCGGGCGGCGGCCTCGTAATCGGCGACGCGGGTCCAGCGGTCGCCCGGCTCGGCCACCCAGGGCGGCCGCTCCAGCGCGATCAGCGCCGTGCCGGTCGCGCAGCAGGCGGCGACGGCATTGCGGCTCATGCCCTCGGCAAAGGGATGGGTGGCGTCGATGACATGGCTGATGCGCTCGGCCCGCAGATAGTCGGCCAGCCCCTCGGGCCCGCCGAAGCCGCCGATGCGCGTGGGCAGGGGCTGCGCCACCGGGTTGGCGGTGCGGCCGGCATAGGAATAGACCGCATCCAGGCCGGCCTCGGCCAGCGCGCGGGCCATGGCCCCCGCCTCGGTGGTGCCGCCCAGCAAAAGGATGCGCGTCATGCCTGAACCCTGGCTTTCCATCATCGGTATTCAGGAAGATGGCCTTGCCGGCCTGCCGCCTGCAAGCCGCGATGCGCTGGATCGGGCGGAAATCGTCTTCGGCGCGCCGCGGCACCTGGACCTGGCGGGGATCGCGGGGCCGCGGGGCCGGGAATGGCCGGTGCCCTTCGACCTGGCCCCGCTGCTGGCCCTGCGCGGGCAAGGCGTGGCGGCGCTGGTCTCGGGCGATCCGTTCTGGCACGGCGCCGGCGGCAGCATCGCCGCCGTTCTGGACCCCGGCGAATGGCGGGCCTTTCCCGCGCCCGGCACGTTTTCGCTGGCCGCGGCAAGGCTGGGATGGCGGCTGGAAGAGGTCGCCTGCCTTGGCCTGCACGCCGCACCCCTGGCCCGGCTACGCCCGGTGATGGCGCGCGGCGCGCGGGCGATCTGCCTGCTGCGCGACGGCTCTGCCCCGGCCGTCCTGGCGGAGTGGCTGGTGGCACAGGGGCTGGGCGCGACGCGCATGGTGGTGATGGAGGCGCTTGGCGGCCCGCGCGAACGCATCCGGCAGGCGCGCGCCCAGGGCTTCGCGCTGGACTGCGCCGCCCCGGTGGCGGTGGCGCTGGACGGGACGGACCTGCCGCCGGGCGCCGGCCTGCCGCGCGGCTTCGGCCTGCCCGATGACAGTTTCGCCCATGACGGCCAGATCACCCGCCGCAGCGTCCGGGCGATGACGCTGGCGGCGCTTGGCCCGCGGGGGGGCGAGATGCTGTGGGACATCGGCGGCGGCTCGGGCTCGGTCAGCGTCGAGTGGTGCCTGAACGGCGGCCGCGCCGTGACCGTCGAGCCCCGCGCCGACCGCATCGCCAATATCGCCGCGAATATCGAGGGCTTCGGGCTGGTCGGCCGGATGCGTGCCCTGCACGGCAGCGCGCCCGAGGCGCTGGCCGGCCTGCCGCCGCCCGACGCGATCTTCGTCGGCGGCGGCGCTTCGGCCACGCTGATCGACGCCCTGCCCCCGGCCCGGCTGGTGGTGAACGCGGTGACGCTGGAGACCGAGGCGCTGCTGATCGCCCTTCACGCCGCGCGCGGCGGCAGCCTGACCCGCATCGCGCTGGAGGAAGCCGCGCCGCTGGGCCGGATGCGCGGCTGGACCCCGGCGCGCAGCGTCACGCAATGGAGCTGGCCATGAGGGTCGCGGGCATCGGCTTTCGGCAGGCGGCAAGCCTTGCCTCGCTGCAAGACGCCTTGGCCCGCGCCGGCGCGGCGGATGCGCTGGCGACCAGCCCGGCCAAGGCGCAGGCGCCGGTGATGCGGGCGCTGGCCGCCCGGACCGGCCTGCCGCTGCTGGCGGTCGAGGTCGCCGGCATCGCCACCCCCACGCAATCGCCGCGCATCCTGGCGCGGCTTGGCACCGGCTCGCTGGCCGAGGCGGCGGCGCTGGCCGCGCTTGGCCCCGGCGCGCGCATCGTCGCGCCGCGCGTGACATCGCAAGACGGCATGGCCACCGCCGCCGTCGCAGAAGGAGACCCCGCATGACCGTCCATTTCATCGGCGCCGGCCCCGGTGCGGCCGACCTCATCACCCTGCGCGGCCGCGACCTGATCGCCGCCTGCCCGGTCTGCCTCTATGCCGGCTCGCTGGTGCCCGAGGCGCTGCTGAGCCATTGCCCGCCCGGCGCGCGGATCGTGAACACCGCGCCCATGGACCTGGACCAGATCATCGCCGAGATCGCCGCCGCGCATCGGGCGGGCCATGACGTGGCGCGGCTGCATTCGGGCGACCTGTCGGTCTGGTCGGCCATGGGCGAGCAATTGCGCCGGCTGCGCGACCTTGGCATCCCCTATGACGTGACGCCCGGCGTGCCCTCGTTCGCCGCCGCCGCTGCGGCGCTGGGGACGGAACTGACCCTGCCCGGCCTCGCGCAATCGGTGGTGCTGACCCGGACCTCGGGCCGCGCCTCATCGATGCCCGCGGGCGAGACCCTGGCCAATTTCGCCGCCACCGGCGCCATGCTGGCCATCCACCTGTCGGTGCATGTGCTGGACCGCGTGCAGGCGGAACTGGTGCCGCATTACGGCGAGGGTTGCCCGGTCGCGGTGGTGTTCCGCGCCAGCTGGCCCGACCAGCGCATCATCCGCGCCACGCTGGGCACGCTGGACCCCGCCATCGGCGCGGGCGAGCGCACGGCGCTGATCCTGGTCGGCCCGGCGCTGGCGGCCGAGGGCTTCGACGAAAGCCGGCTCTATGCCGGCGATTACGACCGCCGCTTCCGCCCCGTGGGCACCGCGCCGAGGTTCCCCGAATGAAGGGCCTTGTCGTCAGCGCCCCCGCCTCGGGGTCCGGCAAGACCACGGTCACGCTGGGGTTGATCGCGGCCTTGCGGGCGCGCGGGCTGGTGGTGCAGCCCTTCAAGAGCGGGCCGGACTATATCGACCCCGCCTTTCACCGCGCAGCGGCGGGGCGCGAATCCTATAACCTCGACAGCTGGGCCATGGGCCGGGCGCAGATCGCGCATCTGATCGGCACGGCTGGGGGGGCGGATATCGCGCTGGCCGAGGGCTCGATGGGGCTGTTCGACGGCGTGGCGCATGCGGGCGGCTGCGGCAACGGCGCCAGCGCCGACATCGCCGCGCTGACCGGCTGGCCGGTGGTGCTGGTCATGGATTGCAAGGGGCAGGCGCAATCCGCCGGCGCCGTGGCGCTGGGGTTCCGCGAGATGCGCCGCGACGTGGCCCTGGCGGGGGTGGTGCTGAACCGCGTCGCCTCGCCCCGCCACGAAGCCTTGATGCGGCACGCGCTGGAGGCGCTGGCCATCCCGGTGCTGGGCGTGCTGCCGCGCGAGGCCGGGATCGAGCTGCCCGAGCGGCACCTGGGCCTGGTGCAGGCACAGGAACATGCCGCGCTGGAGGCCCTGCTGGCGGCCGCGGGCGAGGCGGCGGCGCGGCACCTGGACCTCGACGCCATCATCGCCGCCGCCACGGGCGGGATCGCGGCCGAGCCCTTTCGCCCGCTGTCGCCGCCGGCCGAACGCATCGCGCTGGCACAGGACGATGCGTTTTCCTTTGTCTATCCGCATCTCATTGCCGGCTGGCGGGCGGCGGGGGCGACGATCCTGCCGTTTTCGCCGCTGGCCGACCAGGCGCCGGACGACAGCGCCGGGGCCTGCTGGCTGCCCGGCGGCTATCCCGAGTTGCACGCGGGCCGGTTGGCCGCGGCCGGCCGCTTTCGCCAGGGGCTGCGCCGCTTTGCCGAAACGCGGCCGGTGCATGGCGAATGCGGCGGCTACATGGCCATGGGCGCCGGGCTGGTCGATGCCCAGGGCACCCGGCACGAAATGGCCGGGCTGCTGGGGCTTGAGACCAGCTACGAGCGGCGCCGGATGCACCTGGGCTATCGCCGGGCCGAGCCCTTGGCCGGGCTCTATCGCCAGCCGCTGGCCGGGCACGAGTTCCACTATGCCACCATCCTGGCCCAGCCCGACGCAGCCCTGGCCCGCGTCACTGACGCCAATGGCGATGCGGTGCCCGAGACCGGCTCGCGCCGCGGCCATGCCACCGGCACCTTCTTCCACCTGATCGGAGAGGCGCCATGATCGAGCTTGCGCTGATCGGCATCGGCACCGGCAGCCCCGGCCACCTGACGCGCGAGGGCGTGGCCGCCATGGCCGATGCCGACCTGATCCTGATCCCCTCGAAGGGCGAGGACAAGGCCGACCTGGCCGAGCTGCGCCAGGCGCTTTGCCGGCAGGTGCTGGTCAGCCCGCCGCCGCTGGCCGTCTTCGACATGCCCGCGCGCGACGTCTCGGACGGCTACCGCCAGGGCGTCGAGGCCTGGCACGACGCCATCGCCGCGCGCTGGGAACAGGTGATCCGCGCCCATGGCGCCATCCGCCCGGCGCTGCTGGTCTGGGGCGACCCCTCGCTTTACGATAGCACGCTGCGCATCGCGGAACGGGTGGCGCGGCGCCTGCCCTTGAACCTGCGGGTGATCCCCGGCATCACCGCGATCCAGGCGCTTTGCGCCGCCCATGCCATTCCGCTGAACGCGGTGGCGGCGCCGGTGCTGATCACCACCGGCCGCCAGATCCGCGACCATGGCTGGCCCGAGACGGTGGACCGGCTGGTCGTCATGCTGGACGGGGAATGCTCGTTCCAAAGCCTGGATGCCCAGGGGCTGCATATCTGGTGGGGCGCATTCCTGGGCATGCGCGAGCAGATCCTGATCTCCGGGCCGCTGCCCGAGGTGGCGGGCCGCATCCTGGAAACCCGCGCCCGCGCGCGGGCCGAGCATGGCTGGATCATGGACGTCTATCTGCTGGACCGATGCCGGTCACGCTGACCCTGCCGCCGGGCTCTGATGCCGATGCGCTGGCCGAGGCATTGCGCACGCTTGGCCCCGACATCGCCCTGCGCCGCGCCGCGCTGCGGGCCCGCGATGCCCGGCCGGTGCTGATGGCGCTGCAGGCGCCGGGGCGCGGCGCCTATCTGTTCCACGACCTGCGCCCCGCGGATGCCGGCGATGTCGCGGCGACGATCCGCGCCTATCTGGCGGCGCCGGATGGCTGGATCATGGACGCCCGGCCCTGCGGGCGGCTGCGGCATTGCCTGAAGCTGCGCATCCCGGCGGGCTGAAAAAGCCGCCGCCCATGCCCGCGCGGAGGGAGGAGACGCGGCATGGACGGCGGTCGCTCATGAAGCACCCCGTGCGGCGCGGGGTAACGGGATAATGCCCCGTCCATTTCAGCCTGCACCCGGCGCGCGGCAGGGCGCAAGCGCCGCAGCTCCGCGCAACCGCAATGAGAGCGGTTTTGCCCAAATCCTGACCATCGGCACCGTCGGGCGGTGAAAAAACCACGGTTCCGCGAACGGAAAACCCCGCCGGACCAGGGGGTTTTCACGAAAACGGCATCGCCGGATGCGTTGGCAGGCGGGACGGGCTGTGCAACTCTGAGGCGGCGCGAACCCGATTGCAGCCCTATGCCACATGAAAGGAACGACGACATGCGCCTGATTCTCACTGCCGCCGCCCTTGCTGCGGTTCCGCTGGCCAGCCTGGCCCAGGACGACCCGGTCAAGCAGGCCATCGAGGCCCGCCACGGCTTTTACCAGATGCTGGCCATCAACATGGGCACGCTTTCGGGCATGGCCAAGGGCGACCTGGCCTATGACGAGACCGCGGCCAGCCGCGCCGCCGCCAATATCGAGGCGCTGGTGCAATACGACCTGCCGAGCCTGTTCATCGAAGGCAGCAGCTCGTCCGAGGCCCAGGACAGCGCGGCCAAGCCCGACATCTGGTCCAACCCCGAGGATTTCCGCACCAAGTTCGCCGGGCTGGGCGAGGCGGCGACCGGCGCCTCGGATGCCGTCCGGGGCGGCGCGGGGGATGTCGGCGCGGTGGTGCAGAAGCTGGGCGGCGCCTGCAAGGCCTGCCACGACAATTATCGCGAAAAGAGCTGATGAAAGGCCCGGTGCGCGAGGTCCGGCTGTGGGATCCGCTGCTGCGCGCATTCCACTGGCTGCTGGCCTTTTTCGTCATCGCGGCCTGGGGCCTGGGCCAGTTCGGCCCGGCCAGGATGACGCTGCATTTCTGGTGCGGCTATGTCGTGGCGGGCCTGCTGGTCTTTCGCCTGGTCTGGGGCTTCGTCGGCCCGGCCCCGGCGCGGTTCTCGCATTTCGTCCGCGGGCCGGGGGCCGTCGCCGGCTATCTGCGCGGCCTGATGCTGCGCGAGCCCAGCTATTGGCCGGGGCACAACCCGATGGGCGCGCTGTCGGTGATCGCCATGCTGGCGGTGCTGGCGGCGCAGGTCAGCAGCGGGCTGATCTCGGACCCCGACGACTATATCAACGTGGGGCCCTTGGCCTCTTACGTCAGCGGGGCCACGCGGTCCAAGGCGGTAGGCTGGCACAACCTGGGCGCCAACCTGATCCTGGTCCTGGTGCTGCTGCATGTCGCGGTGATCCTGTTCTATCGCTACTGGAAGCGCGAGGATCTGGTGCGGCCGATGATTACCGGCCGCAAACAGGTTCGTGAAGACTGAGGCAGCGGAATTGATCGAATCGCCCCCGCATGTCAGGCTGAAAGCGTGTCGAGGCCTGCGCTCAGGCCTGTCCGGCATGCCTGAACCGCACGAAGGAGCCGATGATGATCAGCAAGACCGTCGCCCTCGCGCTGGCTTTCTCGATGGCCGCCATTCCCGCGCTTGCGGATTGCCCCGGCCACAAGAAGGTCTCCAGCGACCAAACGGCGGCGACCACGCCGACCGAAAGCCCGGCCCCCGCGCCGAGCGTGAACAGCTAGCGTAAAGGGCGGGACCAGACCCGCCCTTTTTCAGTTGAACCTGTTGTCGCGCGGAAAGCCGCGCGGCGCCATATAGCCTGCGCCCGCCCGCTTGCCGAGCCATTCGGACAGGTCCGGTTCGCTGCGCGTCCGGCCGCCGGTTTCCTGCCAGCGCAGCCCTTCGGCCAGGGTGATGCAGATCGCGTCCGACAGTCCGCCGTCCTTGTATTTCTGCAAGCGCACGCCCTTGCCGCGGGCCATTTCCGGCAGTTCGGACAGGGGAAACACCAGCAGCTTGCGGTTCTGCCCCACCACCGCGACATGGTCGCCGGTCACGCGGCGGCAGAGCAACGCCTCGCCGTTCAGCACCTGCTTGCCGGCGCGGGTCTGCGCCAGCATGTCGCTGGCCGCCACGACGAACCCGTCCCCGGCCTTCGAGGCGACCAGGTAGCGCTCGCCCTCGCGCCAGGGAAAGAGGTCGATCACCGCGGCATCGTTGGGCAGGTCGATCATCAGCCGCAGGGGCTCGCCCATGCCGCGCCCGCCGGGCAGGTTGTTCGCCAGCAGGGTATAGAAGCGGCCGTTGGCGGCAAAGACCATCAGCTTGTCGGTGGTCTCGGCATGGATCGCCATGAAGGGGCCGTCGCCATCCTTGAACTTGACCTCGGCGTCCAGCGGCTGGTGGCCCTTCATGGCGCGGATCCAGCCCATCTTCGACAGGATCACGGTGATCGGCTCGCGCTCGATCATGGCGTCCAGGTCGATCTCGGCCACCTCGCCCGCTTCGCCGATCTCGGTGCGGCGCTGGCCGCCGGGGGCGGACTTGCCGAACTTGGCCCGCGTCTCGCGCAGCTCCTCGGCAATCTTCGCCCATTGCGCGCCCTCGTCGGCCAGCATGGCGGCCAGGCCCTCGCGCTCGCGGGTCAGGTTCTCGTGTTCGGCGCGCAGCTCGATTTCCTCAAGCCGGCGCAGCGCGCGCAGGCGCATGTTCAGGATCGCCTCGACCTGCACGTCGGACAGCTTGAACTCGGCGATCATCACCGCCTTGGGGTCGTCCTCGTGCCGGATGATCTCGATCACCCGGTCGAGGTTCAGGAAGGCGATCATGTAGCCCTCCAGCACCTCGAGCCGGGCCGCGATCTTGTCCAGCCGGTGGTTCGAGCGCCGCACCAGCACCTCGCGCCGGTGGTCGAGGAAGGCGCGCAGCACCTCTTTCAGCGAGCAGACCTTGGGCACGCGCCCGTCGATCAGCACGTTCATGTTCAGCCCGAAGCGCACTTCCAGGTCGCTGACGCGGAACAGCGCCGCCATCAGCTGCTCGGGGTCCACGGCGCGGGTGCGGGGTTCCAGCACGATGCGGATGTCCTCGGCCGATTCGTCGCGCACATCGGCCAAGATCGGCACCTTCTTCAGCTGGATCACCTCGGCCAGCCGCTCGATCAGCTTGGATTTCTGCACCTGGTAGGGGATCTCGGTGACGACGACCTGCCACTGGCCGCGGCCCAGATCCTCGACCGACCAGCGCGCCCGCAGCCGCAGGCTGCCGCGGCCGGTCCGGTAGGCCTCGGCGATGGTCTCGCGCGATTCGACCAGCACGCCGCCGGTCGGGAAATCCGGTCCCGGCACGATCGAGACCAGGGTGTCGTCGCGCGCATCCGGCGCCTTGATCAGATGCAGGCAGGCGTCGATCACCTCGTGCAGGTTGTGCGGCGGCACGTTGGTCGCCATGCCGACCGCGATGCCCGAGGCGCCGTTGCACAAAAGGTTCGGGAAGGCGGCGGGCAGCACGATGGGCTCTTCCAGCGTGCCGTCGTAGTTCGGGCGGAAATCGACCGCGTTCTCGGCCAGCCCCTCCATCAGCGCCTCGGCGGCCGCGGTCAGCCGGGCCTCGGTATAGCGGCTGGCGGCGGGGTTGTCGCCGTCGATATTGCCGAAGTTGCCCTGCCCGTCGACCAGCGGATAGCGCATGGCAAAGGGCTGGGCCAGACGCGCCATGGCGTCGTAGATCGCGGCATCGCCATGCGGGTGATAGTTGCCCATCACGTCGCCGCTGATCTTGGCCGACTTGCGGAAGGCGCCGGTCGGGCTAAGCCGCAATTCGCGCATGGCATAAAGGATGCGGCGATGCACCGGCTTCAGCCCGTCGCGCGCATCCGGCAGCGCCCGGTTCATGATGGTGGACAGCGCATAGGTCAGGTAACGCTCGCCGATGGCGCGCGACAGCGGCTCGGAGCTGGTCTGATCCGCGCTGGGATCGGGCGGGGTCGGATCGGGAACATTCGGATCGTCGGACATGGCCGATTGAATAGGGCCGCGCGCCGCCCCGGTCCAGCCGGAAATGCGCGGCTTGCGCAAGGCCCGGCCATGGCGCAGAACCCCATCCGGCAAGGAGGCGCGCATGAAGACCGTTCTGATCACCGGCTGTTCCTCGGGCATCGGGCTGGACGCGGCGCGGCACATGCGCGGGCGCGGCTGGCGCGTCATCGCCACCTGCCGCAAGCCCGAGGACATCGAGGCCCGCCGCGCCGAGGGTTTCGACACCCTGCCCCTGGAACTGGGCTGCGAGGACAGCGTCGCCCGCTGCGCCGAATCGGCGCTGGCGCTGGGGCGGATCGACGCGCTGGTCAACAACGCCGCCTTCGCGATCCCCGGCGCCGCCGAGGATCTGCCGCGCGGCGCGTTGCGGGCGATCTTCGAGGCCAATCTCTTCGGCACCCATGACCTGACCCGCCGGCTGATCCCGCATTTCCGCGCGCATGGCGGGCGGGTGGTCAACATCAGCTCGGTCCTGGGCCTGGTCGGCATCCCCTGGCGCGGCGCCTATGTGGCGACGAAATTCGCGCTCGAGGGGCTGACCGACGTGCTGCGCGTCGAGATGGCCGATACCGGGGTGCGCTTCATCCTGATCGAGCCCGGCCCCATCGGCACGAAGATCCGCCAGAACTCGATCCCGCATTTCGAGCGCTGGATCGACTGGCGGTCCAGCCCGCGGGCCGAGCAATACCGGCGCACGCTCTTGAAGCGCCTCTACGAGCCGGCGGCCAGGAAGGACCGCTTCGAGCTGCCGCCCGCGGCCGTCAGCGCCCGCATCGCCCAGGCGCTGGAAAGCCCGCGCCCGCGGCCGCGCTATTACGTCACCACGCCGACCCATGTCTCGGGCATCGGGCGGCGGCTTCTTTCCACGCGCGCTCTGGACTGGTTCGCGCGCCGCAGCTAGGCTTCGCGCCGAAAGGGCCCGCCCATGCATGACAAACCGCTTTTCTACCTGCTCGCGATCTGCTGCCTTGCCGTGGTGGTGATCCTGGCCACCGGCATCGGCGGCTTCGCCAAGGGCGGCGAATTCAACCGCAAGCACGGCAACCGCATGATGCGCTGGCGCATCATCGCCCAGGCCATCGCCATCGCGGTCTTCCTGCTTTATCTCTGGGTCAGGAGCAGCTGATGGTCGTGCTGAACAAGATCTACACCCGCACCGGCGACAAGGGCGAGACGGCGCTGTCGAACGGCGAGCGCGTGCCCAAGCATTCCCTGCGGGTCGAGGCCTATGGCACGGTGGACGAGCTCAATGCCACGCTGGGCCTGGTGCGACTGCATGCCGCGGGCGAGATCGCGGCGCGCATCGCGGTGATCCAGAACGACCTTTTCGACCTCGGCGCGGACCTCTCGCGCCCGCGCATGGACGAGGATGCCGAGGCGGCCTATCCGGTGCTGCGCATCATCGACGCCCAGGTCGCGCGGCTCGAGGCCGAGATCGACGCGATGAACGCCGGGCTTTCGGCCCTGCGCAGCTTCATCCTGCCGGGCGGCTCGGCGCTCGCGGCGCATCTGCACCTGTCGCGCACCGTGGCGCGGCGGGCCGAGCGCGCCGCCGTGGCGCTGGCGGCGGCCGAGGATGCGAATCCGGCCGCCGTGAAATATCTCAACCGCCTGTCGGACTGGCTGTTCGTGGCGGGGCGCGTCGCCAATGAAAACGGCGCGCAGGATATCCTGTGGGTGCCAGGAGCCAGCCGTTAGCGACAACATGACGGAATGGAAATGTTACGACGCGTTAGGGTCGTTTTTTCCCTGTCATTGCCGCCGATGGCCCGCTAACAAACCCTCCGAAAAGGTGACGCAACCAAAGGGGAGAGGCTGATGAAGATCCTCGTGCCAGTGAAGCGC
>NZ_VCBQ01000190.1:0-4537 GCF_006386455.1 Paracoccus sp. FO-3
CCGTGCCGCCGTGCCGCCGTGCCGCCGAAGGCAGGGGGCATCGGCCGCCCGCCCGGTCAACCCATCTTTGTCACGTTCCCACCGGAGGTTTCCGCATGAAGGTCATCGCCGCCTATAGCCACAAGGGTGGCACGGGCAAATCCACCGCGCTGATGCTGCTGGCCAGCGCCATCGAGGCGCGCGGGCAGAGTGCCCTGCTGGTCGATTGCGACCCGCAGCGCAATTTCAACATGTATCGGGTTCAGGGCGAGGAGATCGGCTGCTGGACCGAGCGGATGGAGGTGGTCTATTTCGACTATGAGGCGACCGGCGTGGCGGTGCTTGAATCCGCTCTGATGGATGCCGAGGACAGCGGGCGCTTCGATTACGCGCTGCTGAACCTCGCCGGGGTCGATCACCCGTTCAACCGCATGGCGCTGCGCTATGCCGAACTGACGCTGCTGCCCTTCAAGCCCGCCGCCACCGAACTGTCGGAACTCGCACCGGCGCTCGACGTGCTGCGCGATCTGGCTGAGGAAGGCGAAGTCGGGGCTGCGCGGGTTCTCTTCACCATGATGCGGCCGAAGCTGACGATCGCGGCGACCGCCTATCGGGATGCGGCGCTGGACGGGTTTCCGGTGATGGATACCCGCATCCGCGATACGGCGATCTTCGCCGATATCGTAATGCGGGGCTTGCTCGGCCGCAGCCTCGCGGCAATGGATGAGCAAACCGGCGGGACAGCGAAGCTTCAGGCTAGACGGCTGCGCGAGGCGCTCAAGGATTGCTGCGCCTTGCTCGATGAGGCGGACGCGGTGATCGCGGATGCGGGGGCGGCGGCATGAAGAACCGGGGTGTCACCAGCCAGCGCCCGCGCCTGCCGGGCTTGGGCCACAAGGCGGAAACCCGTCCGACCGCGCTGCCGGAACAAATCGCGGCGGATCGCCCGCAGCCGGATGCCGCCGTCGCACATGCGGCGGCACAGACGAGCGAAGAACAGCAATCCCATATCACCGGCACCAGCCGGAAAGCTTCCCCGCCGCAGGCCGCCCACAGCGGCAGCCGCAAATATTCGCTGTCGTTGCGGATCGACAGACATCTTGCCGATGGCTTTGCCCGGCTGCTTTTGGGCCAGTCCCCAAGCGCCCAGGCGGCAATCCGGCGCAGGCTGGCGGCAACGCTGCGCGCAAGGCTCGATGCCGGAGCGGATTTTCTGCCGCCGGCCACCGCCCAGGAAAGCACCACGATCCGGCTCGATCTTCGCCTGCCGCCGGATTTCGTGGCGCGGATGAGACGGCGGCACGATCCGCGCGATCTCCTGCCCGCAACCACGGTGATCGCGCAGGTGATCGCGCCGGAATATGCGGCGCTGCTCGACGCGCTTCTGCGCCGCACATCCGAGCCGCCCGGCGAATGACCGGGGCGCTGCAGGTGACGCGATCCCGCCGCGAGAGCGGCCCCCGCGCGGGCAGCGCCAGGCCTGTCGCGCCGTGGCCCTTACGGTCGCGGCGCGACAGGTCAACCTCTGAAGCGCCGCGCGCCTCTTGGCTCCCCGCCGGCTGCGGGGTGGGCAGGGTCACAGTTTCCCATGCGGGGACGGCCCCTTGCGAGGGCCGCCCCAGTCGGATCAGAATTCTTCCGGCAGGCAGAGGGTCAGAACGCGGATGGTCTGGCTCGGGTCGCTCTCCACCTCCGGCCCCATCAGTTCGTCATTGTCGTAAAGGTCGATCTTCCAATAGATGCGGAACGCATCGCCTTCGTGCATCACTTCGGGCATTCCGAAGCTGCGGGCGCCGTAGCGGCCATGATCGTCCATGAAGTTCTCGTCATTACGGACAATAGCCCGTGCGGCCTCGACAAATTCCGGCCCCATCTCGCGAATGCCGCGCGTCACGACAACCCGGCCCCTGATGTGCTGACCTTGCCAATCGGCCGGGCCAAGGGCCTTGCGGAAAGCATCGTTCTGCGCGCCGATGGTTTTCGCCTCGGCGCGGGTCGCCTCGTAGCGGTCGAGATCGAAGGCCGGGCCGCCGCAGGCAGGACAGGCTTGCGGCGAAGCGGTGTTGACGGTTTCGCAGGTGATGCATTGATGACGTGCCATGATGGAACCCTTTCAAATTGGCGATTCCTTTCCGGCATGGCCCCCTTTCATAATCGGGCTGTCCGGGAAGGTGAGGCGCGCCATCGGCGCGTCTCTCCTTCCTGGATTGCCCCTCGGCGAGAGCAGGAGGGGGGCCCGTCAGCAGGAAAATCAAGGCCCAAGGGTCGGGGGCCCCGTCTGCACAAGCTGCCTCTTCTTCGGAAAAATCTCGATTTCGGCTCTGCCGAAATCTCTCCCGAACAGGCGGCGCGGAAGATGGGGGTGGCCCTTGGGACGCAGCATTTTGCTGTTGACGGGGGAACCGGCGGTTCCCATACGGCCGCGCTCGCGCGGCCCAGCAAATGCAGGGGGCGTTCGGCTTGCCGAATCCCCCCTGCCCCGCGATCCCGCCTCGGCGGGATCTCCATATTCATGTCGGAACATCAATGCCCGCGTGACGCATCAGGCCGGCACACATTGCTCTTCGCCAGCGCCATGTTTCTCTGCATCTGTCTGCGAAACGCTCATCCCCAGGACCCGCGCCAGGGATCGTTGCCCGAATGGGTGGAGACTGCCCCTGGGCAGGCTCCAGTCCGAAGGACCAGAGCCCGGTCCCGGCCAAGGCCGGGAGGCGCCCCCGTTCGTCCATCCCGGCCAAAGCTTCAGCCGAGGAAGCCCCTCATCGCAATCCCCTTGGCAATCAGCATCTGTATTGATAATAGTTATCAAAACCTGCGTCCTGTCACCGGAGGGCATCGTCATGATCAGTGCGGATCTCGGAAAACAACTGGAGAGCTTCGTCTCGCAACTCGTTGCGAGCGGACGTTACAACTCGAAAAGCGAAGTCCTGCGCGAGGGGGTCCGCCTGATCCAGGACCGCGAGGCGCGCCTTGCTTCGCTCGATCATGCCATCGCCCGGGGAATGAAGGATGCCGCCGAAGGGCGCGTTGCTCCTGCCCGGACCGTTTTCGACCGCCTCGCCGGGAAATATCAGGCCGAGGCCGACCGGCGGACATGAAACTTGTCATCACTGCGGCGGCGGAGGCCGATCTCGAGGCGATCGGGGATTATATCGCCCGCGACAATCCGACCCGCGCCGTCGGTTTCGTTCGTGAACTGGAACGCTGCTGTCTCGAGATCGTGGAAATGCCGCAAGCATGGCAGCTTGTGCCGCGCTAGGGTCAGGATTCATAACCAGTAGATGACGACCGCGGCGAGGGCGATGGCTGAGAGGAACACCTTGGGACAGCGATCATAGCGTGTCGCGACACGCCGCCAGTCCTTGAGCCTGCCGAACATGATCTCGATGCGGTTGCGCCGTTTGTATCGGCGCTTGTCGTATTTGACGGCCTTCTTGCGCTGCTTTCTACCAGGGATGCAGGCGCGTATCCCCTTGTCTTTCAACGCCTCTCGGAACCAGTCGGCGTCATAGCCGCGATCTCCGAGAAGCCAGTCGACCTTGGGCAGACTGCTCAGTAACGCCCGCGCACCGATGTAGTCGCTGACCTGTCCAGCGGTGACGAACAGGCTGAGCGGTCGCCCTTGGCTGTCGCAGATGGCGTGCAGCTTGGTGTTCATGCCGCCCTTGGTTCGACCGATCAGGCGACCACGCCCCCTTTTTTCGCGGCCAGGCTGGTCGCAGTGCGGTGGGCTTTCAGATACGTCGCGTCGATCATCACGGTCTTTTCCTCGCCGTGTTCCGCAGCCAGACCGACCATCATCCGGGCGAAGATGCCTTTCTCGCTCCAACGCTTCCACCGGCTGTACAGCGTCTTGTGCGGTCCGTAGGCTTCAGGGGCGTCGCGCCAGCGCAAGCCATTGCGATTGATGAAAATAATTCCGCTCAAGACCCGTCTGTCATCGACCCGAGGCTTGCCGTGGGACCTGGGGAAAAAAGGGGCAAGCTTGGCCATCTGCTCGTTGGTCAGCCAGTACAGGTCGCTCATGTCACCGCTCCGTTTTCCGAGCCGTGAATCACGCAGCGCGTCGAAAATCAATGCATCCTGACCCTAGAGAAGCCCCTCATGCCCACCGAATTCACCGCCCCCTTCCGCGAAGCCGCCGGGCTGCTGGCCGATGCCGGCAAGTATCTCGCCGCTACCGCATTCGTTCTCTATTCCGGTCTCCCGGCTCATCCGATCCTGGCGGTGATCGGCTGCATCACCGCCGTCGGGCTTTTCACGGCTTCCGCTCCGCTGCTCGTGCAGGCCTTTGTCATGATCGAGAATGCCATATTGGGAAAGCCGCGACCCGGCAGCCTGCGCGGCAACCTGATGGGCTTTGTGTGCGCAGTCATGATCCTCGGCCCGATCTATGCGGCCGTCATCGCATTGGTTCACGAGCGGCTCCCCAGTTTCTGATCGTGCAGCATGAGAAGGCATCGTTGCCAATGATCCACCCCGCCCGGTTTTTCCGGGCGGGGATCTTCGCATTGGTCAGTTCTGGTCTCGGCGGACGGGGCGGGACCAGACCAGGCTG
>NZ_VCBQ01000191.1:0-4474 GCF_006386455.1 Paracoccus sp. FO-3
GGCCCGATACGCAAGGTGGAAAACCGCCGTCAGGGCGACGATGGAGGTGGCATGAGCGCGTTTTCCTTTGCCCTGCCGGGCCGGGTGGTCTTTGGCCGCGGCGAGGCGCGGAAGGCCCCGGCGCTGATCCGCGCGCATGGGCCGCGCGGCGTGCTGGTGCATGGCGCGAACCCCGCCCGTGCCGCCTGGCTGCTCGACGCGCTGCGTGCCGAGGGCGCCGAGGTTATGGCCGTCGCCTGCGGTGCCGAGCCGACCCTGCCGATGCTGGAGGCGGCGCTGGCCGGGGCCAAGGGCCACCAAGCCGATTGGAAGGGCCACCAAGCCGATTGGGTCGCGGCACTGGGCGGCGGCGCGGCGCTGGACCTGGGCAAGGCGCTGGCGGCGCTGATCCCGGCGCCGGGCGGGATCATGGATCACCTGGAGGTCGTGGGCCGCGGCTTGCCGCTGGCCGCGCCGCCCTTGCCCTTTGTCGCGCTGCCGACCACCGCCGGCACCGGGGCCGAGGCGACGCGGAACGCGGTGATCGGCCTGCCGGAACATGGCCGCAAGGTCTCGATCCGGGACGAGCGCATGTTGCCGCGCCTGGCCATCGTCGATCCGGCGCTGACCGACCATTGCCCGCGTGCGGTGACGCTGGCTTCGGGCCTCGACGCGCTGGCGCAGGTGATCGAGCCCTACCTGTCCTGCAAGGCCACGCCCTTCACCGATGCGCTGGTGCGCCCCGCGATCCCGCCGGGCCTGCGCGCGCTGAAGCGGCTGATGGAGGCCGAGGATGCGGCGGCGCGCGACATCATGGCCTGGGTCAGCCTTTGCGGCGGGATGGCGCTGGCGAATGGCGGGCTGGGCGCGGTCCACGGCCTTGCCGGCGTGATCGGCGGCGTGACGCCCGCCGCGCATGGCGCGATCTGCGGCGCGCTGCTGGGGCCGGTGCTGGCGATGAACCGCGCCCACAGCCCCGATCCCGCCCGCATCCACGAGGTCTGCACCGAGATTGCCGGCGCATTCGGCGGCGATGCGGCCGAGGCGCCGCAGGGGCTGGCCCGCTGGGCGCGCGATGCCGGCCTGCCGGGACTGGGCGCGCAGGGGCTGGATGCGGCCCGGCATCGGGCGGTGGCCGAAGCCTCGCTCAGCAGCTCCTCGATGAAGGGCAATCCCTTCGCCCCCTCGGTGCCGCAGCTGTGCGAGGTCTTGCGCGAGGCTGGCTGAGGGGCGGGCCATGGGCCGGTTCCGGCGCGCCTGGCATGGACCCGCGCATGATGCCGCCCGCGACGCCTTGCGATCCGCCGCTCGACTGACGGTTGCAATTCCCGCGAGACAATTCGGGCGATTGCGCTTACCGTTCTGAAACGGAACGGTTCTTGTCACCTGCCAGCCGGGCGGTATTGGGGGGCGGAATGGTCGAACGGGCTACGGGTGAGGTGCGCTTCGCGGTCGTCCTTTACGGCGGCGTCTCGCTGGCGATCTACATGAACGGCATCGCGCAGGAACTGCTGCGCATGGTGCGCGGCAGCTCGGACCTGCCGGACGAGGCGCTGTCGCCGGGCGAGCTGATCTATCGCCGGCTGTCGCGCGAACTGGCCGGCCCGCGCGGCGGACGCAAGCGCTTCGTGATCGACATCATCTCGGGCACCTCGGCGGGCGGGATCAACGGCGTGGCGCTGGCCAAGGCGCTGGTCGCGGGCGCGCGCGACATCGACATCCTGCGCGAGGCATGGACGGAAAAGGCCGACATCGGCCAGCTGCTCAACGACCGCCAAGGCATCGCCGGCCGCCTGCGCCCGACCGAATCGCTGCTGGACGGCGGCCATATGTTCCGGGTGCTGCACGACACGCTGGCCCGGCTGACCGGCGACGGCAGGCCGCTGGCCGAGACGGTGGACCTGTTCGTCACCGCCACCGACCTGCACGGCCGGCAGGCGCCGATCCACCTGACCGGCGCGCGGCTGGACGAAAGGGTCCACCGCAAGGTGTTCCACTTTGCCTATGACGGGGCGGGGCGCAACGATTTCGGCCCCGGAAACGAGGCCATGCTGGCCTTTGCCGCGCGCTGCACCTCGTCCTTTCCTGTGGCCTTTCCGCCGATGCGCTTTGCCGACATGCCGGCCGCGGCGCAGGATGCGGGCTTTGCCCGGTTCTTCGACCACGACCCGGATTATGCCGGCCGGCTGTTCGCCGATGGCGGCTATCTGGACAACCGGCCCTTCAGCTATGCGACCGGGCTGATCCCCTCGCGCCCGACCACCCTGCCGGGCGAGCGCAAGCTTCTGTTCATCGACCCCTTCCCCGAGGCGCCGCCCCCGCCCGGCCAGCCGCCCCGGCCGGTGGATTTCCTGCAAAACGCCCAGCTGGCGCTGACCGGCCTGCCGCGCTACGAGGTGATCCGCGACGACATCCGCGCCATCGCCCGCATGAACCGGCGGCTGGAACGGCTGGGCGCCTTGCAGGTCCGCTGGCGCGAGGACCAGAACCGGGTCGAGGCCGCCGGGCGCGAGATGCGCCAAAGGCGCAAGCCGGCCGATCTGGATCGCATGGACCTGGCCGACCTGATGACCGGCGCCTATCAATACCCGCAGAACTACCCGCTTTATCACCACCTGCGGGTCTATGGCACCACCGACGGGCTGTCGGGGATCGTGGCGGGGCTGGCGGGACACCCGCCGGATTCGGACGTGGCGCTGTATCTGCGCCAGATCCTGCGTGCCTGGCGCGACGACAATTTCAGCGCCTATCACGCCGAGGGGCGCGAGACCGAGAACGCCTTCCTGTCCCGCCATGACCTGGATTTCCGGCTGCGGCGGCTGATCCACCTGCGCGCCCATCTCGACGAGGCGCTGGACCGGCGCGAACGCATCCAGGGCGAGGAGGTGGCGCTGCACCTGCCGCCCGACCTTCTGGCGTCCCTGCGCGACCGGATCGAGCAGGAGCTGGCCGAATTGCGCCGCCTGGCCCGCCCCGCCAGCAGCCAGGCCCAGGCCCTGCTGGCCGGCGCCGAGATCGGCCGGCTGGATGGGCTGATCTCGGCCGAATACAGCGCGGTGATGAAGCTTGCCACGCTCGACCAGCGCTATCGCAAGGCGCGCGAGATCTATCGCAGCACGGAGATCAAGGCGCTGGTGGACAAGGCGCTGGCGCGGCTGGGGCAGGACATGCGCGCCGCCTTCGACGCCAGCAGCGCCCGCATCCGCGCGGAGCTGGCCGCGCCCGAATTGCAGCCGCTGCTGGATGTCTATGACGATTTTCACTGGCATGACGTGATGACCTATCCCTTCCTCGAAGGGTCCGAGCTTCAGGAGCATTCGCAGGTCGAGGTGTTCCGCGTCAGCCCCGCCGACAGCGGGCTGAACCCGCGGCCCGGCAAGCTGGCGGGCATCGCCGTCGGTGCCTTTGGCGGTTTCCTGAACCGCGACTGGCGCGAGCATGACATCCTCTGGGGCCGGCTGGACGGGGCCGAGCGCATCGTCGCCGCGCTGATGTCCGACCGCCCCGAGGCCGAGCGCAGCGTCTGGGTGCAAGAGATGCAGAACCAGATCCTGCGCGAGGAATATGGCGAAGAGGCGGGCCAGGCCCGGCGGCTGGCGCTGCTCAAGGCCAAGCTGCGCGATGCCCGCATCGACGAGGACGCCTTCGAGGAGACGGCCGCCCAGGCGCTGGGGGTCAAGGACGCGGCCGAGCTGGACCTGCGGCGTTTTGGCGCACATTACAAGGATCTCAAGCCCATCGGCCCGCGCCCGCCCGAGATCGCGGGCTGGAGCAGCCGCAGCATGGCGATCCTGTCGCGCATGATCGACGACCTGCCCGACGACGGCATCCTGCGTCTTTTCGGCAGCCGGGCGGCCACGGCGCTGCGGGCCGGGGGCGGGCTGATCTCTGGCTTTGCGCGTTTCGCCATGCCCGGCAGCTACTGGCGGATGCTGGCGGACAAGATGCTGTTCCTGGCCATGCTGGCGGGGGGTCTGGTGGTGCTGCTTTCGCCCTGGCTGGGGCCGGCGGCGGCCCGGATCGGCTGGCTGCTGCTGGCGGTCGCGGTCGCGGCCTGGCTTCTGCTCTACGGCTTCGGCCGCTGGCTGCGCGGCCGCGACAGCCTGCCGCGGGCGCTGCGCTGGCCGGCGATCCTCGTCGCGCTGGCGCTGATGGGGGTGGGGCTGGCGACTGTCGCAGATCGCCTGTTCGGCTGACGCAGCCCGCGACGGCCCCCGTCGCAAACCGACCTCGCCTTGTCGCAATAACGCCCGGGCTTTGCGTCGCGCGGTTGGAAAAAGGCGTCAAGGGGGATAGAGGCGAAACCGGGACGGGCAGGTCCGCCATGAACCGGGCTTGCGCATGTCGGCGCCTGCGCTATCCGCGCGCGTGTGGGCGCCGGGCTTTTGCTTTGGGGCGGGCTGCGGACATTGCAAGGAGAATGGCTTATGGGTGCAAGGATCANGCCGGCTGCGGTCTGGGCACGGTGTGGTGCCCGGGCTTGCGGTTGTTCTGG
>NZ_VCBQ01000192.1:0-4133 GCF_006386455.1 Paracoccus sp. FO-3
CCCGACGGGGGCCGACGCCAGCGCCCGGCCGGGCAGCGCGCCCGCCGCCAGCGGCAGGGGTTCGTGCAGCGCGCCGTCGGCGCCGATCCAGTAAAGCCTTTCGCCACTGATCCGCTGTTCGGGGATGCGCAGATACAGCGCGCCGCGCAGATAGCCCGCCAACGCCAGCTCNGCGCGCTGCCCGCGACCTCGATCACCGTCGCGCCGATCATGCGGCTGGCGGCGGGGGCCTCGGGGCGCAGGCGCAGCAGCATGGCATGGCTGTCGGGGACATCGCCCGCGCCCGGCGCGGTCCCGGCCTGGCCCGCCGGGCCGACGGTGATCTGCCCGCGCAGCTCTGCCAGCGCCAGGTCGGGCAGGTTGCCGGCAAGCGGGGCCGAGACCAGCTCGATCTGGACCGGGCCGGAATAGCGCCGGGTGTCGGCGTCGATCAGGCCCAGCACGGCAGGGCTGCGTCCCAGGATATTGTCGGCCGGATCGCGCCTGGCATTGCGCGGGACGGGCGTGGCGGGCCGGACGGCGGCGGCGGGAACGCCGGTCAGCCGCACGGCAAAGCGCCCCTCGCGCCCGAACCAGGCACCCGGTTCCTCGGCGAACAGCCCGTCGGGCACGCGGTCGGTGCCGGGCCGGTCGTCGAACCCCGAGGCGCGCACGCGCAGCGGCCGCCAGGCATTGTCCGGGTCGAAGGCAAAGCGCCGATCCCCCGCGCCTGCGGGCAGTTCATGGCAGGCCGCCCGGCGCAGGGGCTGAAGCTGCGTCGGAAAGGCCCAGTGGACCAGGTGCCGCGGATGGACATGGCCGGAATCGGGGCCGATGGGGCGCGGGTCGAAGAGCCGCATCAGCCCCGCCAAGGGCCCCGAGGCGCGGTCGGCGACCGAGGCGGGGCGCAGGTCGGCCATCACCCGCTCGGCGCGCAGCAGGTTCAGGTCCTGCGTCAGCATCAGCGCCTTCCAGCCTTCCCTCAGCGCCACCTGCCGGTCGGACAGCACCCGCGCCATTTCCTCGAGCATCGCGGGCGTGCCCTTGCGCCGCCGCCAGCCCATCGCCGCGCCGAGGTTGCGGCGGTTCGCGTCTGCGTCGCGAAACACCAACTCCAGCCCGATCGAGGCGGCCAGCACCGGCAGCATCTCTTCGCCCGCGCTTTCGATGAACAGGTCGGCATGGAGTTCCTCGACCGATTGGCGCAGGGCGGCCAGGGGGGCGGCAAGCGCCTCGACCATCGCCAGCAGCTCGGCGGGCTCGGGCGGCTCGGCCAGCGCGGCGGCCCGGTCGCGGCGCTTGTAATATTCGGGGACGAGCGCATGGAGCAGGTCGCGCGTGCGGTTCAGGTGGTCGCGGTCATAGGGATAGCTCATGGCGCGCCCCCCTGTTGCAGGCGGCCCAAGGCGCCGGGTTCCAGCACCTGGATCTCCAGCGCCGAGGGCTTCAGCCGCAGCCATTGCCGGGTGCTGGCGTGGATGATGTCGGCGACCTCGGCCGTGCCCGCCGCGGGCAGGGCCAGCCGGTAGCGCGTCGCCAGCGCTGCGGCGATGCCGGGCCGCTCCAGCAGCTGCGCATAAAGGCCCGACAGCGATTGCGGCGCCGAGAGTTCGCGCCCGGCAAAGCTGAACAGCCCCGGCAGGTCGCGCCCGCCCAGCAACAGCGCCTCGGCCTCGTGCCGCGCGGCCTCGGCCAGCCAGGCGCGGTCGCGTTCGATCCGCAAGGCCAGCGCGATGTCCACCGCCTGCGGGGCGGCGACGACCAGCGCCTGCCCGGTATCGCGGCGCGCATCCAGGAAGGCGGTGAAACCCGCAAGATCGGCCGGGCCGTTGCCCTCGGCATCGGCGGCGACAAGCTCGATCCCCACGCCGTCGCGCCAGCGGGCCGAGGCGCGGCTGATGCCGGGGAAAAGCAGCGCCAGGTCGGCGTGGTCCTCGATCGAGACGGCGCGGTCGAAGACCCGGACCGGGCGCACCGCCTGCCGGGCGATGTCGTCGGCGCCGGCGGGATCGGCGCCGCCGGCGATGGGCAGGGGGTTCGTCACCGCCCCGATCAGCGGCGACGCCTTGCGGATGCGGCTGAGCCGGCCGGCGCCGGCATTGCCCGCGGCCCCCAGCCCGCAGCGATAGGCGGCGGTCACGTTGCGCCGCCCCGAGGGCGGGATCGCGCCCCGCCCCTCGCCGCCGAAGCGGATGCGGACCTCGCCCGCCGCATCGGTCTGGGCCAGATGGACCCGCGCGTCGGGGCCGGCGCCGTGGAAGTCGGGGGCCAGATCCCACAGCACGCCGTCGACGCGCACTTCCAGCGCCATGCGGCTGCCGAGCGCGCCGGGCAGGCGGGTGACGGGGGCGTTCTTCAGCGCGAATTCCTGATGCGGCGTCACCCCGTCCGAACTGCCCAGGATTTCCTGCTTCGCCTCGCCATGGCTGACGCGGACGACATTGCCCAGCACCTCGACATCGCCCATCGGCCAGCCCGCGGGAAAGCCGCCCGGCACCTCCAGCCGCAGGGTCCAGCCCTCGCTGCCGGCGGCCGGCGCCTTGATCGCGGCGAAGATCGCCTCGCGCGCCTCGCCGGTCGAGACGCGGCGCAGGATCGCCGGGCGGCCGGGGCGCATGGCAGAGAGGTCCGCCGCGACCGCGAACTCGGGCTGGAGCGGCGCCGGGTTCGGGATGGCGGGCAGGGGCTCCAGCACCTCGGACCAGCCGGTCAGGACATGGGCGTCCAGCGGAAACTCGGTCCATGACCGCAGCGGCCGGGCGGGCGAGGGCATGGCCAGCCCCAGCGTGGTCGCCCGGCCGGAAAGCGCGGTTTCGGTGACGGTCTTTTCGGTCGTGACCGACACCACGGCCGCGCCCGCCGCATTGGTCGAGGTCGCGACCTTGGGCTGTTCGGTCACTTCGCCGCGCAGGAAGGTCGCGCCCGTCTCGGCCAGGGTTTCCAGCCAATAGACCTCGGCCCGGTCGGGGAAAAGCACCACGGCCGCGTCGCCGGGCGCGGGCGGATCGTTCAGCGCTTCCGCAAGCAGCAGGGCATCGCCGAGCGCCGCGGGCGAGACATAGCCGAAGGCGGTGGTGCCCGCGGGCTGGGTGGTCGGCGGGCTGGCATAGGGCTGGGCCGCGGCCAGCGCCCCGGCCGGCCAGAGCGCGCCCGGAGCGTTCCAGCCGAACAGCCGCGCGTCATGGCGCGGCCGGGCCAGGATGCGATAGCCGGCCTGCCAGTCCGCGCCGGTGCCCGCCTCGGCAAAGGCATGGCCGCCGATGTGCCGCAGCCCGATCTGCGGCGGCCTGCTGCCCTCCATCGCCTCGGCGACGCGAAAGACGCCGAGCCCGCGCGCGCCGTCCAGGACGACGATCTCGTCCTTGCCCAGCCCGTGGCGTTTTTTCAGGCGCAGCACCAGATGCCCGCCGCTGGCCTGCACGGGGTCCGGGATCTCGGCCCCGGCGGGGCGGATGGCGTTCCATTGCGCGTCGAGCTGCGCCTCGGCCAGGGTCTCGAAGGTCTGCGCCCTGGCCTCGCCCAGGGGCGAGGTCTGCAAGGCGAAGCCCTGCGGCAGGCTGCCCGACAAGCCGGGCTTGACGGTGAAGGCCGCAAGCCCGGTTGCCGCCGCGCCGGGGCCGGGGCTGTAGGCCAGCTTGCGGGCATGGCGGGTCAGGTTTTCGGCCAGCCGGGCCGAGCCGAGGCAGGCTTCGCGCGCATAAAGCCCCTGATGCTCGCCCAGGATATGCGCGACCAGCGCCGGCAGTTCGATCAGCGTGCGGGCAAGGCCGCGCCCCTTGGCTGGGATCTCGATGCCATGGCCGTCGCGGGCGACGGCTTCGGCCATCGCGACCAATGCGTTGAAATCGGGCCCGAAATAGCGGCTGTCGCCGCGAGGCGAGGGGCTGGGGCGATGGATCGGCGGGCGCGACATGGCTTTACCCCGTGCTTGCGGGTTCGGGTGCGGGGCCGGCCACGACGAAGCCCTGGCCGGGCGGCGGCGTGTCGGTGCCCATGACGGTGACGGTCAGCCGGCCCTGTTCGGGTCGCGCCTCGTCGCCGGAAAATTGCGCGATCTCGGTCGGGCCCAGCTCGATCGCCGGCAGGACGGCGGGCGCGCCCGCGCGGCGCAGCGGGCGGAAGGTCGCGGCCTTGACCGCGCCCACGCCGGGCGC
>NZ_VCBQ01000193.1:0-4106 GCF_006386455.1 Paracoccus sp. FO-3
AACGAGGGACGACCGGGGGGCAGGTCAAGGTCGATGAAGGTTCGTGTCAGAAGATCGTTATAGGCCGTGACCTTCCAACCTCATGCGACGAGTGTCATCGGTGTCCTCGTACTCGATAGCCTTGCTGCTTTTCCCGATATCGTTTTCAGGATGATGCATTCTGCTGGGACTGTGCAGATCGCTTTCTGATTGACGATCAGCTCCTCGAATCGCTTTTGCAGTACCGTGCTGGCCTGGATTCTGCTCGTCCTGTTTCCCTTGGCTCCGGGGGCGGCATAGCTTCCAGTCGATACTCGTACCAATCCAGCAGCATTCAACCGCTTCACCAGCACCACCACATGCTTGGTCAACGCCAAAAGATTATACCGGGATTTGCTGCTCCAGGCTCCTTCCGAGAAAGGCATACCCAAACAGAGAAGGGGGTCCTCCCGCCACACCAGATAAAGCGCCGTCACCAGCACCCGGAGCTGTTCGATATAGGGCCGCGCGGGTTTCTTGCCACCTTTCTGCTTTCCTGCCTCATCAGCAGCAAGGTGTTCGTCCCAGATCTCCTGCACCAGACCAATCAAGGCGGGGTCTTCCGTCCAGACGGCGGTGTCCAAAGGCCGGGAATGCTGCGAGTCAAAGATGATCTCCTGCGGTGCTGCTTCTAGTGCTGGTTCGTTCGGTGGCTCTTCCTGCATCCCGTCCCGTCTCCGTCGTGGGCGTCATAGATAAGGTGGCGATAAAAAAAGAAAAGTGGTGCTCCCCGGCGACCAAAGCCGCCGAGGAAATTTTTTACATGCTGTCGATGGCATCCATGACCAGTTGAATTGCCTGCTTCTGCCACGGGGCAAGGACAGCACGGGCAAGGGGTAGCCAGCCCTCATCGTCAAGCCTGACCACCTCCTCCCCCTCGTCCGTCACGTCATAGGCGAGGCTGCCACCACCCGGCCCAAGGAAGACCACCGAGCAATCGCTGCCAAACACGCGCGACAGGGATTCAGCATCAGCCTCGTGGCCATAGGGCAGCCACCACCGCCCCCCGGAAAACACCAGAGGATAGACTTCAAGGGGTTCAGTCATCCCAACCTCCCAGACGTCCGGTGTGCAGGTAATAGGCGAGGGCTTCACGGAACTGGGCGGCATCCCGGAAACCCTGCTCCTGCGCTGCCCGATCCTCGGCCATGGAACGAGAAAGACCGCCATCATATTCCATGATAGCGGCCCGCTCCTCGAACTCGTCAATGTCGGGAACTAGAGGCATGGCAACCCCACCTTCTCGACGATCTCGCGCTTCTGTTCGTCGCTGATCCCGGCGGAATAGATGCCATAGGTCATCCTGTTTTCCGACCGCGCCGATTGGTGGCCAACGATGGATGCCGTGAAATGCTCCGGCACCCCTGCCCACTCGCACTGCGTCACGAACCATTTCCGGGTGGAATGGAACACGATACCGGGACGATCCAGCCCCAGCGCCTCCCTTATCGTGGCAAACCGCTTGGTGACGATCGAGACCGTCAGGGCAGGAAACAACCGCCCCTGCCTTGGCAGCCTTTCCAATAGCGGTGTGCACGTCGCACCGACCCGCAGGCGTGACGCTGAGCAGGCAATATTGCCCCTGATCCCGACCCATCTGGCGCATCAGCCTGCGCAGCGCGCCACACTCTTCGGGATTGGCCGACTGCAATGCCCAGCCATGCAGCCATGCCGCCGACAATCGGATCTGGAACTTGCCAAGCGCCTTGTCGACGGCA
This sequence comes from Paracoccus sp. FO-3, assembly GCF_006386455.1. Lineage (NCBI taxonomy): Bacteria > Pseudomonadati > Pseudomonadota > Alphaproteobacteria > Rhodobacterales > Paracoccaceae > Paracoccus > Paracoccus sp. FO-3. The sequence continues at coordinate 1,737 of NZ_VCBQ01000193.1, forward strand.
GACTGGATGGCGTCGTGGCCCGCCAGGGTAATGGCAAAGCCCTCGTCGATCAGCTGGCCCTGCGTCTCGGTATCCAGTTCGACCGGGGATTGCCCGCCGAGCTGCGTCATCGTCCCGAGACCAAGGCACCAGCGCTCGAGAACGTCGATCTGCAGATCGGGCAGCCACGGGCAGGCGCTCTGCCCATTAAGCTGTCACAGAACGGCCCGCTCGAAACGGGACAGCCGCTGCTCGACGATCATGTCCTCCAACCTGTGAAGCCAGTTCGGATCAGCGCGGCAACGGGCCGGCGGATCGTAGCAGGTCGTGTAGTCGCGATAGGGCAAGGACAGCAGCGCAACGCCATGTCTCGCGCAACTCGACAGCATGCGGGGCAGCCAATTCGCGTGGATTGCCAGTTCTGCAGCATCCATCCGGCTGCCCCGCCCCTGGTCGATCCAGCAGGCGGGACAGATGGCAAGATCGTCCTTTCGGATGGATCTGTCAGAAACCGCTGCCCGAGAAGATCGGTGTATTTCCGGTCGATCTGGCGTGGCGATTGCGCCAGCAGCTCGGCACAGTCGGAGCCGGTCAGAGCGGCAAGCTGCGCAACCTGCCCGGGATCGCCGGCGCAGAGCGGATTCTTCTCCATGCCCACAGCGGTGCAGAATTCGGCTAGGGTGCGGCGGCCATTCGCCTCGGTATTCCGCGCCAGCAACGAAAATGCGGGCTCTCCCGGTTTCGCGGAAAGGGAGATTGGCAGACGGGACAGGAAGGTCATAATCCCCTCCGCCGCTTCTTGGCGGGCGTCTGGCTGGGAACCGAGCGCGGTGCGGACACAGCAAGATAATTATCTGACAGGAACGGGTTCAGGGCCGGAACGCAGTCATAGCGCAAGCGATACGCCTCGGCGAAATGGCTGATCTGCAGGACCGAAGCGCATTCCGTCAGTGCCTGCTTGATGGCCCGCAGGATGATCGCACACATCTCCCCGAAGGCATATTGTGCCGCGCAGAGCGGCTTTGTTGCACTTCCCCTTGGTTGATGGATTTATGTTTTTGAGTCAGCGGGTTAGGTTGTCCATTAGTAAACCCATCCCTGGTTTCCGAACGACGAATTGGTCCGGCTATAGTCGGTCCCTGAAGCGCCGTGGCTCCCTGATGGTTTGGTTTGACCCGGAGATGGCTTGGTTCGCGGTCCCGAGCGGCAAGGCGGGTCATCCTGGGAGGTTTTCGGTGGCGGCCATACAATTCTGCCTCTCAATCAAGGTGCTGTTCGGGTTGCCGCTCCGGAAAACGACGGGGTTCCTGGAGAGCCTTCTGAACCTGTCCGGGCTCGACTGGCCGGTGCCGGATTACACGACGCTCTGCCGCAGGCAGAAGCACCTCAAGGTGCAGACCCCGTATCGCGCGGCGTCCGGGCCGCTGCATTTTCTGGTGGACAGCACTGGCATCAAGTTCTCTGGAGAAGGCGAGTGGCAGGTCCGCAAGCACGGGGCCAGCCGCCGTCGCCAGTGGCGCAAGATCCACATCGGTATTGATGCCGATACGTTGGAAGTGCGGGCTGTCGAGATGACCAGCAACCGCATCGGAGATGCACCGGTTCTGCCCGACCTGCCGGTGCAGATACCGCCGCAGGAGCAGATCGGCAGCGTCACCGCCGATGGGATCTACGACACCAAAGGCTGCCACGCCGCCATCGCGGGCTGAGGCGCTGAAGCCATCATACCGCCGCGCCGAAATGCCCGCACCTGGAAGGGGGATGATCTAGGCCTACAGGCGCGAAACGAAGCGCTACTTGCCTGCAAACGCTTCGGACGGGCCAACTGGAAGAAATGGTCAGGCTATCACCGACGAAGTTGCGTAGAGGTCAAGATGCGTTGTCTCAAGCTCCTGGGTGAGCGCATCATGGCGAGAGACTTCGACCGGCAGGATGCAGAGGTTCAGATCCGAATAGCACTCATGAACCGCTTCGCGTCACTCGGCTCGCCGGAGACCGTTCGCATGCGCTGACGAGAGAAAGGAAAGGGATAAGTTCGACCTAAACCCGAATAACGCAACAAAGCCATGCTAGCCGAATCTTAGGGCAATGAAGCTCGTGTCTGATACTCGGAGACGGGCATTGCTCGTTAGCGTCCGCAAGCATGGTGTAATTTCATCGACGTAACCGGTGTCATCCTGGGCGGCCAGCGAGATGCATGATCCAGAGGGAGTTTCGACGCTTCAACCGCCGGAAAACCCTGATCGCCATCCAACCTATCCAAGCTTCTGGCAAAGCATGACCGGGGCATTTTCCTGCGCGGTCTCGTCGAGGACATCTCGTCCCGCACGCATCAAGACACATGCATCGCCTCTCCACCGCATGGTAACGGCCCGATTGTTACCGCCTGCC
>NZ_VCBQ01000194.1:0-4078 GCF_006386455.1 Paracoccus sp. FO-3
CCAGCGCCGTGCCGGGCCGGGTCTCGCGCAGCGCCTGGGCCAGCGCGGCATCGGCCAGCACATGCGTCAGCCCGTCCGAGCAAAGCAGCAGCCGGTCCCCCGCCGCCAGGTCCAGCGCCGCCAGTTCCGGCGCCGCCCCCGCCCCCACGGCGCGGGTGACGATATTGGCCTGGGGGTGGTCGCGCGCCGCCTCGGGCGCCAGCTTGCCGGCATCGACCAGTTCCTGCACCAGCGAATGGTCGCGGGTCAGCCGCGCCAGCCGGTCCTCGCGCAGCAGATAGGCCCGCGCGTCCCCAGCCCAGGCCAGCGTCAGTCGCCCGCGCCGGATCACTGCCGCGACGGCGGTGGCGCCGATCACCGCGCCCTCGCTGCGGCCGCGCGCCGCGATCAGCGCATCGGCCGCGGCAAAGCGCGCGGCCAGCGCGGCGGCGGGGTCTTCGCCGTCGGCGACCGTCTCGAGCGCGTCGATCACCCGGTCCGCGGCATAGCCGCCCAGCCGGTGCCCGCCCATGCCGTCGGCCACCGCCCAGACCCGGCCCGAGGGATCGACCAGGATCGCATCCTCGTTCTGGTCGCGCACCGTGCCGCGATGGGTCAGCCCCGCGCCCCTGACCGACAGGCCGCGCCGGGTGGTGGGACCGTTCACCGGGTGATCCTTTGCGGGCAAGGCAGCCTCATCCCGAACAATCGCGCAAGAATTGAAAACATCTTTAGTTTAGCGTAAAATAATCTTTCAGGGATGCAGTTTTTTTATGGTGATTCCCGTGCTGCGGACCGGCTTGGCCATATTGTCCGGTATTTGCCTTCTGGTCGGTTCCGCCCAGGGGCAGGACTTGACCGAAGAACAGATCCTGCAACGCTTCGAGGCCCAGCGCGAGATGTATCGCGCCACCGTCCAGGGCCAGAAGACGCGCGGGCTGGACATGATCGCCGTCCCCCAGGGCGGCGAGCCGGCAGGGGCCGAGGCGCCGGCAGAGGGCGGCACCGTGGTCTTCGGCGAGTTCGCGCCCGAGCTTCAGGTCAATATCGCCATCCGCTTCGCCTTCGATTCCGCCAGCATCGCGCCCGACCAGCACCCGCTGCTGGAAAAGATGTGCGGGGCCATGCGGCAGTCGGACGTGGCGCTGTTCCGCATCGTCGGCCATACCGACGCCAAGGGCTCGGACAGCTATAACGAGACGCTTTCGAAGCTGCGCGCCGAAGAGGTGCGCCGCTGGCTGGTCCAGGATTGCGGCATCGCCGCAGCGCGGCTGGAGGCGCTTGGCATGGGCAAGCGCTTCCTGGCCAATCCCGCCGACCCGGCGGCGGCCGAGAATCGCCGGGTCGAGTTCCAGGCATTGAGTTGACGCGACGGGCCGCCCCGGCAGCGGCTGGATACCGATAAGAAGAACGCTTTCGACGGGCTGACGAAACCGGGGCGGCATCCCTGCCGCCGCATCGTTCGGGGGAGGCAGGAACGTGACATCTGCAAGACGCGGCATCCGCCGGCCACGCCCCTTCGCCCGCCCGGCAGGCTGGATCGCGGCGCTTGCCGCGGCGGCCCTGCTGGCGGGGCCGGCGCAGGGCCAGACAGGGATCCCGACCGCAAGCCAGATCACCCAGGACAGCTACCAGCCGCCGATGCAGCGGCTGACCGGCGCGGTGGTGTTCAGCGGCTCGCCGGGGCTGGCCGCGCCCGAGGGCGCCGAGCGGCTGTCGATCCAGCTGGCCGATGTCCGGGTCGAGGGCGCCCTGCCCGGCAGCGAAGCCCGCATCGCCGCGCTGCGCCAGCGCCTGACCGGCAAGCGGATCGCGGTGTCCGAGATCTTCGCCGCCGCCTCGGACCTGGAGGCGGGCTTCGTGCGCGACGGCTATGTGCTGGCGCGCGTGGTCATCCCGGCGCAGACGCTGGAGGATGGCGGCCCGCTGCGCCTGACCGTGGTCAACGGCTTTGTCGAGAAGATCGACACCAGCGCCGCACCCCCCGGCCTGCGCGCCCGGCTGGACGCCGTGACCGCGCCGCTGGTCGACCGCCCCACCCTGCGCCTGCCCGACATCGAGCGGCGGCTGCTGCTGGCGGGCGACATGTTCGGCGTCGCGCTGGGATCGGCGCTGTCCACCGGCGCCCGGCCCGGCGGCACGGTCATCATCCTGAACCCGCAATTCCGCACGATTACCGGCTTCGTCGGGCTGGACAACAGCTTCTCGCGCGAGCTGGGGCGGTGGAACCTCAGCGCCGGGGTCGAGCTGAACAACCAACTCGGCCGGGGCGAGGTGTTCTACCTGCGCGCCTCGGGCCATCCCAAGCTGGGCGAGCGGGGCTATCTGGACGACCGGCCGCAATTGCGCACGCTGGCGGGCGGCGCGGTGTTTCCGCTGGGCAACGACGGGCTGACCTTCGGGATCGAGGCGGCCAGTTCCAAGGCCGGGCCGGACAGCGGCGACGTGGCCACGGCCTCGGATTTCGACCGGCTGTCTTTGCGGCTGTTCTATCCGGTGGTGCGCTCGGTCAAGCGCAACATCTCGGTCACGGCGGCGCTGGACCTGCAACGCGACCGGCAGGATCTGGAAACCGGCGCCGGCGATTTCGGGATCTACAAGGACCGCACCCGCGTCCTGCGCCTGACCGGCGAGGGCAACTGGCAGCTTTCCGACCAAAGCGCGCTGCGCATGGCAGCCGTCCTGTCGGTGGGGCTGGACGCCCTGGGCGCGCGCAGCGCCGCCGAGGCGACACCGGCCGAGCCCCTGTCACGGGCCGGCGCGGATGCGGATTTCCGCAAGCTGGAGCTGTCCTTCCGCTACGACCGCGACTTTCGCCAGGACTGGAGCATGGCGCTGTCGGGGCAGGCGCAGAGCGCCTTCGGCGACCCGCTGCTGTCGAGCGAGCAATTCGGCATCGCCTCGACCGAGGGGCTGTCGGCCTTTGACCTGGGCAGCCTTTCGGGCGATTCCGGCTGGTTCCTGCGCGGCGAGGTGGCGCGGCATTTCCCGGCGCAGGGCTTCGGGCATCCGCTGGTGGTCAGCCCCTATGTCTTTGCCGCCATGGGCGCGGTCCATCTGGAGAATCCCACCGCCGACGAGGCTGCGCGCATCGAGGCCAGCTCGTTCGGCATCGGCGTCGATCTGCGGCTGATCCGCGATCCCAGCTATTCCTCGGCGCTCATCAGGTTGGAATACGGCAAAGGGAACAGGGACGATGGCCAGGAAGATCCCTCGCGTTTCACGATCGTCAGCACCTATCGCTTCTAGCCCCGGCCGCCGGCTTTGGGCGGCGCTGCTCATGTGCAGCGCGCTGGTGCCGGGATCGCTGGCGGCGCAGACCCTGCCCAGCGGGCCGAACGTGGTCGGCGGCAGCGCCAGCGTCACCACGCCGAACCCCGGCGCCATGCGGGTCGACCAGCAAAGCGACCGCGCCATCATCGACTGGACCAGCTTCAGCATCGGCGCCGGCGGCTCGGTCCGGGTGCATCAGCCGGGGCGCGATGCGGCGCTGCTGAACCGCGTGACCGGCGACAGCCCGACCCGGATCGACGGCTTCCTGGGCGCGAACGGCCAGGTCTTCGTCGTCAACCGCAACGGCATCCTGGTCGGGCGCGAGGGGCGCATCGCCACCGCGGGCTTCGTCGGCTCGACGCTGGACATCTCGAACGAGGATTTCACCGCCGGCCGGCTGCGCTTTTCCGGCGACCGGCCCGGCAGCGTCGAGAATCGCGGCCGCATCGACATCATCCCCGGCGGCTATGCCGCGCTCTTGGGCGGGCGGGTCGCCAACAGCGGCACGATCCGCGTGCCGCTGGGCACGGTGGGGCTGGGCGCGGGGCGGCGGGCGGTGCTGAACCTTTCGGGCGACGACTTCCTGTCGGTGGCCCTGCCCCCGGCCGAGGACGGCGACGCCATGGCGCTGGTCCGGCAGAACGGCCGCATCTCGGCCGATGGCGGCGTGATCGAGATCGAGGCGGCGACGGCGCGCCATGCCGCGCGCCATGCGATCAACCTGACCGGCGTGACCGAGGCGCGCACCGTCTCGGGCCGCTCGGGGCGGGTGGTGCTGGGCGGCGGCGACGGCGGCCGGGTGCGCATCGCCGGCCGGGTCGATGCC
>NZ_VCBQ01000195.1:0-4042 GCF_006386455.1 Paracoccus sp. FO-3
TCTCCGCCTTCCAGGGCGTCGTTGCCGTAGCCGCCGTGGAGGGAATCGTCCCCCTTGCCACCATCGAGCCGGTCGTCGCCCTCGCCGCCAAGCAAGGTATCGTTGCCATCGCCACCCAGCAGCGTGTCGTGGCCCTCGCTGCCTTCCAGAAGGTCGTCATCCGCGCCACCGTGCAGCGAGTCGTCGCCCAGGCCGCCGATCAGGGTGTCCTTGTCGCCCCAGCCGATCAGGGTATCGTTGCCGTCGCCGCCCTCCAGGCGGTCGTCGCCGTATCCGCCGTCGAGCGCATCGTTACCCGCGCCGCCCAGCAGGGTGTCGTTGCCGTTTCCGCCCAGCAGGGAATCGTCCCCGGTGCCGCCGTCGAGCAGGTCGTTCTCATCGCCGCCGAACAGGGTATCGTTGCCCTCGCCGCCTTCCAGGACGTCGTCATCGGCGCCACCTTCCAGCGAGTCGTCGCCCAGGCCGCCGACCAGGGTGTCGCTTCCGCCCCAGCCGATCAGGGTATCGTTGTCCTCGCCGCCCTCCAGGACGTCGTTGCCGTGGCCGCCGTCGAGCGTATCGCTGCCCGCGCCGCCCAGCATGGTGTCGTTGCCGTAGCCGCCGAGCAGGGAATCCTCCCCAGCGCCGCCATCGAGTTGGTCGTCGCCATCGCCGCCGAACAGGGTGTCGTTTCCGTCATCGCCTTTCAGAAGGTCGTCATCGGCGCCACCATCCAGCGAGTCGTCGCCCAGGCCGCCGGCCAGGGTGTCGTTGCCGCCCCATCCGATCAGCGTGTCGTTTCCGTCTCCGCCTTCCAGGGCGTCGTTGCCGAACCCGCCGTCCAGGGAATCGTCCCCGGCGCCGCCATCGAGCATGTCATTGTCGTCGCCGCCAGACAGGGTGTCGTTTCCGTCGCCGCCTTTCAGAAGATCCTGATCGGCGCCACCGTCCAGCAAGTCATCGCCCAGGCCGCCTTCCAAGGTGTCGTTGCCACCCCAACCGATCAGCGTGTCATTGCCGTCGCCACCCTCCAGGACGTCGTTGCCGTGGCCCCCAAACAGGCTGTCATGGCCGGCACCGCCGTCCAGCGTGTCGTTGCCTTCGCCGCCTTCGAGCGAGTCGTTGCCCAGGCCGCCGTCCAGCGAGTCGTCGCCCTCGCCGCCCAACAACGTGTCCTTGCCGTCGCCGCCCAGCAGCGTGTCATTGCCGTTGCCGCCGTCAAGCGAGTCGTCGCCTGCGCCGCCGTCCAGCAGGTCATCGCCCTCATCGCCGAGCAGGGTGTCGTTTCCATCGCTGCCGTCCAGCAGGTCGTCGTCCTCGCCGCCGGACAGGACATCCGCGCCGGCGCCGCCGAGCAGCGTGTCCTCGCCGGTCCCGCCGACCAGGATGTCGTCGCCCTCGCCGCCATTCAGCAGGTCGTTGCCCTCGTCACCCCACATGACGTCGCCGTCAAGGCCACCGTCCAGCATGTCGTTGCCGGCGCCACCATACATGAAGTCCTCGCCCTCGCGGCCGAACAGGACGTCATTGCCGGCACCGCCTTCCAGGATGTCGTGGCCCGTGCCGCCGTCGATATTGTCGTCACCTTCACCGCCGTTAACGGAATCGTGGCCCGCACCAGCGTTGATGAAATCGTCCACCCCGTCGGCGTCGTCGATCTCATCGCCCTGGGCGTCGCGATAGCCGGGGACCATGGTGTCGTCGCCGTCGGTGCCGTCCACGATTCCGTCGCCCGGACCGCCCTGCCATTCTTCGGCGCCCTCGGGATCCAGCGATTCCCAATCGTAAAGCAGGTTGTCCTTGCCGATGGCATCGTTGCGCAGCGACACCAGCTCGATGCGCGAGATATTCAGGCCCGCCAACTGGCTGGGACTTAGCTCTCCCGGATCTCCATACTTCCCATTGCCGCCCGTGATTTCATGCGTGGGCACCGCGAAGACATCGCCGTTTTCAAGCTGATAGACGTTCAGCGCGACATCGTTCAGAACCTGCGCCTGACCATTGTCGTCGATGTAATGGACATTGCCCCAGAACAGCTGTTGCGAGTCGAGTTCGCTGAAGGTGGTGCCGCCCTGGCCGCCCGAGGGGGTGTTGGCGAAGCCTTCGTCATAATAGCCGTCGGGGTAGCTGGCACCGCGGCCATAATCATTCGTCGCCAGCAACCCATCCCGCACCGCCGGATCATGGCGGACCCAAAGCGTGTGCAGCTTGAACTGATTGTCGCCCGGCATGCTGCCGGTGGCGTCATACCCGCCCAGCAGGTTGGCGGCGTTTTCCATGGTCCCGTTGCCCTGCACGGTATCCAGGATCGACTTGTTGCCCAGATAGAAGGTCTTGACCGTGTCGTGGACGGATTCCCAGTCATAGATGAGCTTATCCTGACCGATCGCATCGTTGCGCACGGTGTGCAATTCAAAGCCGAGAATATCGAGGCCGCTCAGTATGCTGGGCGTAAGCTCGCCGGGATCCCCGTAGACACCGTTTCCAGTTCCGCCCACAATTTCGGCCGACGGAACGACGAAGGTATCGCCATTCTCGGTCTGATAGGCGGTGAAGGAAACATTGGACAACACCTTTTCAAGGCCGTCGATGTCCCGATAGTAAACATCGCCACGATAAAGCTGCTCCTCGTCCAGTCGGCTATAGCCGCCGGAAGGCGTATTGGCAAAGCCTTCATCATACCAGCCGGCGCCGGGGTTTGCCACGGTGGCGCCGTAATCATTGGTTGCCAGCAACCCGTCCACAACACTTGGATCATGCTGGGTCTGAAGGTTGTAATATGTGAAACCCGAACCAAGGTCGTAACGGCCCAGAAGATCTGCGGCGCCTTCCATGACGCCATTGCCCTGGACCGTGTCCAGGATCTGCCGGTTTCCGATATAGAAGACGTTGTTGATCCGGTTTGTCATTTCTCATCTCCGGTATGGATCCGGCTCGCGGCAATACGAACAGCGGGCAAGGAGGGGGCGGTCTGTCTGAAAACTCTGAAAAAAATACCAACTTCCGACACGGCAGGGGCTCCAACCAGTTTTCACGATGAAAGCTGGCCGCACTCGGGATGCGTCCAGCCTATGATGAAAACTTGCTAGCGGAGGGGGGGCGGGCTTCCCAGCGCGAAGCCGTGGATCGACATGCCGAATGACTAAAATGTCGCCGATTGCAGTTCGATTGTCATGGAATGACGGTAACGGTAGGTAAAGACTCTTCTGCTACAGTTCATGTGACGTGAAATGGTATATGCTGGTGAAAGATGTCCCGCCTCTTGTCGTCAAACGACGGTGCCGCCAGAGATTCGGGTGCGAATCCCCTTGCGAATCTGGCCAAAACCCCGGCTCAGGTCCCAGCCGAATCTGCCTATAGGTTGAGTGCCGGCACAAATGGGTTAAACAGCCGCCCCATGACTCATGAGAAAACGGGCCGGGTGACGACGGACATGCCGAATGCGGATCGATCGGCACGGAGCATGCGAAACGGCCGGGCGGCCGATTCCCAGATCAATTTCGTCTTGGTGACGGGGCGGAGGCTTTCGCTTACGCCGATTCAGATTTGGCGTCTAATGACAGATCAGCATTTCCTGATCTATTTTGGGATTTCCAGCGTCTTGATCACCTATCTTTACCCGGTGCAGCTCCAGCCATCGCCGCCGTGGTGGGAGTTCGTGATCGTGTTTTCCGCCATGGCCCTGTTCTTTTACTGCATCCTGGTCGGGACATTGCTGCTGATAGAAAAGTGTTGCCGCCGCTGGCCGCGGCTGATCGTGCCGGTGCCGTTGATCACCCTGATCGCCCTGCTGGCGACGCTGGGATTCGCGCGGGTCTACAACCCGATCATGGTCGGCCCGGTCTGGTCCAACTTCAGGCCGCTGACGGAAGAGTTCGTGCTGATCTATTTCGTCATCCTGAACCTGGAAATCCTGTTCTCGATCTTCGTGCTGCCGCATACCAAGGTTTTCATCCAGGCCACCCAGCTCCAGTCCCAACGCGAAGCGCCGGCCGCGGCCGAGCTGCGGGTCGCGGCCGACCCGGCCGAGGCGCCGCCCAGGCCGCCGCAGGTCGTGCTGCAG
>NZ_VCBQ01000196.1:0-3977 GCF_006386455.1 Paracoccus sp. FO-3
CCTGACCCAGCATTGCTTCGCCGCGCTCGAGATCGAGCCGTGCGAAGCCGACCGCATCGGCTGGAGCGAGCAGGAGGCGCAGGGCTCGGTCGAGCTGCATCCCGCCATGCTGATGGTCCGGCCCGGCACGCTGGCCGCCATTGTGCGCGACAGTTCGATCGCCTGGGCCACCGGTATCGCCGCGCGTCCCTGTGGCGTGCCCACCACGCTTTTGCGCCTGCAATTGCCCCATTCGCTGTTTTCGGCCGGCGAAGAGCTTTACACTGCGGCCGCGCATGACTTCGTCGCGCTGGCCGCGCGCTGCCATGCCTCGCCCAACCGCGGTGCGCTGGCCTATAGCTGGGACTGGCGCAATCCCGATATTCCCTGGCGGTCGCGGACGCATGAGATCAGCCGCGTGCCCACCAAGGCCGACGCCGCCTATCCGCGCGTGGCCAAGGACGGGCGCGACATCGGCTTCGTCTTGCCCCTGGTCGAATTCGGCGGGGTCGAGCGGGTGGCGCTAAACACCGCGCGCGCGATGAAACGCGCCGGCTGGCGGCCGCATCTGTTCGTTCTGGAGGCGCAGAGCTGCCAGTTCAGCGAGGAATGGCGCGAGACCTTCGACAGCGTCACCTTCTTGGCGGATGCGAATTTTTCGACCTGGGGGCCGGCGAATTCCAACTATCTGGGCACCGACGTGCCCGATTGGTCGCGCTTCGGCGACCAGCGCCAGGCCGCGGCGATGCTGGCCTGGCTGGATGCGGTCATCAACTTCCACGGTGGCGCGATCTCGGGCGTGATGGGGCGGCTGAAGCGCTTTGGCGTCAAGACGGCGCTGTCGCTGCATCTGAGCGACCAGAGCCCGTTCAAGCGGCTGGTCGGCAACACCTACCTGGGGCTGGCCTTCGAACATGCCTATGACGCCGTGCTGCCCTGCTCCGAGCAACTGGGCGACTGGTGCCACGGCATGGGTATTCCCGCCGACAAGATCGTGCCCTTGCTGAACGCCCCCAGCTTCGACCTGCCCGAAGGGGCCGAGGCGCGGATCGACGCCCGCCGGGCCGTGCGCTCGCCGACCGATCCGCTGCGGGTGATCTACCTGGGGCGGCTCGATCACCAGAAGGGCGTCGAGCGGCTGATCTCCATCGTCGAGGCGGCGGAGGCGGCGCGCCTTCCGGTCGAGTGGCGGCTGATCGGCAAGGCAGTGCTGGGCGACAGCACGCTGGAGATCCCGCCGCATATCGGCGCGCTGCTCGAGCCGCCGTTGACCACGCCCGAGGGGTTGGCGGCGGCCTTCGAATGGGCGGATGTCTTCATCCTGCCGTCCTATTACGAGGGGCTGCCGCTGACGATCCTGGAGGCGATGCGTTCGGGGGTCATTCCCATGGCCACGGATGCGGGTGCCGTGACCGAGGTCTTGCGGCAATGGGACAACGGCATCGTCCTGTCCCAGTCCGAGACCATCGCCGAGGCCCTGACCGCATTGACGCGCCTGGCTGGCGATCCCGGCTTGGTCCAGCGCCTTTCGGCGCAGGCGCGCGCGGACATGCGGGGGCGCGATTGGGACGGTGCCGTTGAGCCTTTGATCGAGCGGCTGGAATTCATGCAGACTGCGGATAAGAAGAAGAAATAAGGTTGGGAAAAACAATGAAATCCAAGCGGTATCCGGCGCCTTTTTCCTATAGCCAGATCAACGAAGGTGAAACGCCGTGGAGCTGATTCTGCATATTGGAATGGGCAAAACCGGATCCAGTGCGATCCAGGCTGCTTTGTTGGCCAGCGCCGACCGACTTGCTGCGCAAGGGGCCGAATACCTTGGTATGTGGTTTGATATGCTGGACCCCCGCTTTCGAGGCGTCCAAAATCAAGATCAGTTTTTTAGCCTTCCGCCAGAAGAGATGGCGCGCTCCGCAGATGTGCTGATTGAAGTACTGCGCGCCCGGTCGGGGACCGGAATACAGACTTTCATCCTTTCTAATGAGGCGCTTTCGGGGAAGGCTCGGCAGATAAAACCGATGATAGATCGACTGCGCGAGGCAGGAATCACTCTGCGGATTATCGGCTATGCCCGCCATCCGGCAGCTTGGTTGCCCTCGGCTTATGTGCAGTGGGGCGTTCGTGACAAAGTCGATCCTGGGCCGGTGCAACCCTACGCAGTCAAGGCGCGCAAGCTGGTGCATTGGTATTCTGGGCTGCTACAGTGGCATAAGCAGATGGGAGACATTTTGGAAGTACGGTCTTATGACCAGACCGCGGATATTGTAGGAGATTTTATCAAGACTATCGGGTTCGAACTCAATGTTCCAGACAAACGGGTGCTGGAACGTGGAGAGGATGCCGAGATCGTCATGCGAGCCCTATTCAATAACCGGTTTCCTAAGCATGTACTGCCTGCCGTCTTCGATCAAACCGTTTCCCGAAATCTGGTTACCGTTCCGAAACTAGAAGATGTGATAGAGGAAAGCTTCGACTATTCCGAAACCGATTTGATCATTCGCGAGCAGGCAGCACTTTTTGACCAATTTGCGGAAGCTTTCGGATTCGACTTGCGCACATCCTCCAAGTCCCCTCCGTCGAAGCCAGAAATGGGTGCTTTGCGTAATCGATTGTTTGATGTGCTGTTGGAAATCACGTTAGACCAAGCGCAGCGTATTCGCCGGCTGGAGCGGCGCATAAATCAATTAGAAACGGAAAATACCAGCGCATGAGCGTCTTGGTTTCTCGATAATCCCTTACGTGGAGATAAATATGCCCAAAGATCAATCAGCGACCGACTTTGTTCTCCCAGCAGAAGGAGGCAGTGTCGGATTCCTCGGAATTTCTTCGCAGAGGCGAGAAGGTTCGCGCGAAAACACAGGAAACTTTTTGCATGGCTTTGCCGCCCGTTATATCGTTGGCCAATACCAGAATATTTCTTCGGATAATCTTACTGAAGAGATGATTGAGAAGTATCGGGCTGAGATGACGCACATTGCCTTTGTCACGGCAAATGGGATTAGAGACGGTAACGATAATATTTTTGATTCGAGCCATAAGAAAATGGCCGATGCGATTGAAAAGCTTAATCTCCCAGTGGTGGTATTTGGTCTGGGGGCGCAGGCCAAGCTCGGTCAATCATTTTCCGACATGGACGTTTCGGCGGAGACGAAACGCCTCCTTTCTGTGATTTCGCATTACTCTCCGAAGATTGCGGTTAGGGGGGAGTTTACTGCGGATCTTTGTAGGCGGTTTGGTGTCCACAATGTTGAAGTTATTGGATGTCAATCTTGCTTTATTAGCTGCCGGCCAGATTTTAAATTGCCGGAGTTGGAAAAAACGCCTCATCTGAGTCGTATGGTGGTTAATGTTACTAGCCATACGCGAGAGTTGCCCCTCATAACCGCGGCAATGTCTGAAGGCGCGCTATATATAGGACAAACTGAGCATCTTGAGTATGAACTCGTGAAGCTGGACGAAGGCATCGCTATTGATGATCTTCCCGCCGATGTGCGCTCCCTACTCAAGCCAGGGCTTTATAAGCTTTTTGAATCTGGGCGCCTTGATTTTAAAGAGTTTCATCGTTGGGTAAGAAATAAGTTCTTCCAATTTTACTCGATGCCACCTTGGTTCGGCAAGCTTAGCAACGCGGGCCTCGATGCGTCCATTGGAACACGGTTTCATGGCAATATGGCCGCTATGCAATCGGGTGTGCCCAGCTTATGGGTTGTTCATGACAGCCGGACTCAGGAATTCTGTGACTATCACGGCCTACCTCAAGCTCCATTGAAGGCGCTTACGGAGGAAAAAACGGTGGGAGATATTTTCGATAAATATTACCGGACGGATAGATTCGCGGCGAGATATGCTGAAGGGTACAAGCGCTTCTACGACTATTTGAACGAACATGGCGTGCCGCATAAGCTTTCTGCACCAATGGCCAATTGAAACGATAGTGTGATCTGACGTGTATACTGACTGGCAAAAACTTCATGCCCTTCATCCAGCATAACGGCAAG
>NZ_VCBQ01000197.1:0-3975 GCF_006386455.1 Paracoccus sp. FO-3
TGGTTGCGGGGGCAGGATTTGAACCTGCGACCTTCAGGTTATGAGCCTGACGAGCTACCGGGCTGCTCTACCCCGCGCCATTTGCATCGCGTGGTTTGCGGTGCTTTTTCGTTCCGAGAGATTTTCGCTTCTTTTCAGGTCTGGCGGTGACCTACTCTCCCACGTCTTTTGACGCAGTACCATTGGCGCGACGGCACTTAACGGCCGAGTTCGGGATGGGATCGGGTGTTTTGCTCGTGCTAAAGCCACCAGACCGGAAAAGGAGCGAAATCGGCGTTTCCGCTTCCCTTCGGGCTTTCGCCGCTTCGGGATCGGGAAGACATTGTCCAAGGATGCTTTTGGAAGAAGGCGGGCTGCTTGTCCTTGACAAGCTGGTCTGTCTTCTTCCGGATCAAATCAAGCCTATCGAGCGATTAGTACCGGTCAACTGAACGCATTGCTGCGCTTACATCTCCGGCCTATCGACGTGGTGGTCTTCCACGGCTCTCAAGGGATACCTTGTTTTGAGGGGGGCTTCACGCTTAGATGCCTTCAGCGTTTATCCTGTCCGTTCATAGCTACCCAGCACTACCGTTGGCACGATAACTGGTCCACCAGTGGAACGTTCACCCCGGTCCTCTCGTACTAGGGGCAACTCCTCTCAAGTATCCTACACCCACGGCAGATAGGGACCGAACTGTCTCACGACGTTCTAAACCCAGCTCACGTACCTCTTTAAATGGCGAACAGCCATACCCTTGGGACCTGCTCCAGCCCCAGGATGAGATGAGCCGACATCGAGGTGCCAAACGATGCCGTCGATATGGACTCTTGGGCATCATCAGCCTGTTATCCCCAGCGTACCTTTTATCCGTTGAGCGATGGCCCTTCCACTCGGGACCACCGGATCACTATGGCCGACTTTCGTCTCTGCTCGACTTGTCAGTCTTGCAGTCAGGCTGGCTTCTGCCATTGCACTCGACGAGCGATTTCCGACCGCTCTGAGCCAACCTTCGCGCGCCTCCGTTACTCTTTGGGAGGCGACCGCCCCAGTCAAACTACCCACCACGCAGGGTCCCGGACCCGGATAACGGGCCGCGGTTAGACATCAAGAGTGCGAAGGGTGGTATCTCAAGGATGGCTCCACCGGAACTGGCGTCCCGGGCTCAATGCCTACCACCTATCCTGCACATCGCAATCCTGATGCCAGTGCGAAGCTATAGTAAAGGTGCATGGGGTCTTTCCGTCTAACCGCGGGAAGTCTGCATCTTCACAGACAATTCAATTTCGCTGAGTCCACATTTGAGACAGCGGGGAAGTCGTTACGCCATTCGTGCAGGTCGGAACTTACCCGACAAGGAATTTCGCTACCTTAGGACCGTTATAGTTACGGCCGCCGTTTACCGGGGCTTCAATTCAAGGCTTGCACCTCTCCTTTTAACCTTCCGGCACCGGGCAGGCGTCAGACCCTATACGTCGCCTTACGGCTTCGCAGAGCCCTGTGTTTTTAGTAAACAGTCGCCACCCCCTGGTTTGTGCCCCCCGCCGACAGTTGCCTGCCAACGGGGCCTCCTTCTCGCGAACTTACGGAGGTATTTTGCCGAGTTCCTTAAATGTGGTTCTCTCAAGCGCCTTGGTATTCTCTACCAGTCCACCTGTGTCGGTTTAGGGTACGGTCTTGTGGAGGGCTATTTCCAGGAACCGCTCAGCAGCTCCTCCAATCCGATAAGGAGGAACTACACCTGCGATCCGTCACCATCTCCTGGCCCAGGAATATTAACCTGGTTCCCATCGACTACGCCTTTCGGCCTCGCCTTAGGGGCCGGCTTACCCTGCTCAGATTAGCTTTAAGCAGGAACCCTTGGACTTTCGGCGACAGGGTCTCTCACCCTGTTTGTCGCTACTCATGTCAACATTCTCGCTTCCGATCACTCCACCGGATGCCTTACGGCCCGGCTTCACAGTAAAGCTCGCGCCTCCGCTATCCCACCCTCTTGCAAGGGAGACAGGATAGAAAAGGCAAGAGCTTATATCACGGAACGCTCCGCTACCGCGTGCATAAATGCACACCCAAAGCTTCGGCTCGTGGCTTGAGCCCCGTTACATCTTCGCCGCAAGACCTCTTGACTAGACCAGTGAGCTGTTACGCTATCTTTAAAGGATGGCTGCTTCTAAGCCAACCTCCTGGTTGTTTTGGAAGTCTCACATGCTTTCCCACTTAGCCACGAATTGGGGGCCTTAGCTGTTGGTCAGGGTTGTTTCCCTCTCCACGACGGACGTTAGCACCCGCCGTGTGTCTCCCGGATAGTGCTCCACGGTATTCGGAGTTTGCTTAGACTCAGTAAGGCTGTGGGCCCCCATCATCCATGCAGTGCTCTACCCCCGTGGGCATTCGTCCGAGGCGCTACCTAAATAGCTTTCGCGGAGAACCAGCTATCTCCAGATTTGATTGGCCTTTCACCCCTAGGCACAAGTCATCCCGACCTTTTTCAACAGGTGTGGGTTCGGCCCTCCAGTTGGTGTTACCCAACCTTCAGCCTGCTCATGCCTAGATCATCTGGTTTCGGGTCTGATCCATCTAACTCATTCGCCCTTTTAAGACTCGCTTTCGCTGCGCCTACACCTAACGGCTTAAGCTTGCTAGATAGACCAAGTCGTTGACCCATTATACAAAAGGTACGCCGTCACCGCGCAAGGCGGCTCCGACTGCTTGTAGGCGTCCGGTTTCAGAAACTGTTTCACTCCCCTCGTCGGGGTGCTTTTCACCTTTCCCTCACGGTACTGGTTCGCTATCGGTCAGCAAGGAGTACTTAGCCTTCGAGGGTGGTCCCCCGATCTTCAGACAGGATTTCACGTGTCCCGCCCTACTTAATGCGTCCGATCAAACTTCCCATACGGGGCTGTCACCCGCTATGGCTGGCCTTTCCAGGCCATTCTGGTCATTCTCACGGCTCGGCTGGTCCCCGTTCGCTCGCCGCTACTGGGGGAGTATCTGTTGATTTCCTTTCCTCCGGGTACTTAGATGTTTCAGTTCCCCGGGTTCGCTCTTAAAACCCTATGTATTCAGGTGATAAGTACCTGGTTAACCCAATTGTTGATACCCAAGGGTAACAACAATCGAGTTTCAGGTGGGTTTCCCCATTCGGAGATCCATGGATCAAAGCTTATTCTCAGCTCCCCATGGCTTATCGCAGAGTATCACGTCCTTCATCGCCTCTTGCTGCCAAGGCATCCACCAAACGCCCTTATCGCGCTTGATTTGATCCGGAAGAAGAAAGACCCGTCATCCCGAAGAAAGGGGGCCCGTCGATCCCGCGTCCTTTTGCATTGCGCGGGGGTCGCTTCCGGTCAAAAGCATGTACGTTTCCCGCCCCTTCCCATGGAAGGGACTTTGTTCCGTCCGAGGACGGAACATGGTTAGTGTACTTGACTTGGACAACGCTGCCGTTGGTCTTGACGACCACCGCAACCCCACTCGGTTGCGGCCGACAACGCCGATTATCTCTCTGAACGATGTAAAATGCTCCGAAGAGCAATGCGTCCGACAGGACGAGAAAGCGCGAACCGCTTTCTGATCATGTCGGGAAATGGTGGAGCCTAACGGATTCGAACCGATGACATCCTGCTTGCAAAGCAGGCGCTCTACCAACTGAGCTAAGGCCCCGCACGGGTGCCAGGATAAGGTGATGGTGGGTCGAGGAGGACTTGAACCTCCGACCTCACGCTTATCAGGCGTGCGCTCTAACCACCTGAGCTACCGACCCATTCACAGGCCGGACACCCCTCGTGTCCACCAAGGGGATCACGGCGGGCCTGGCTCTCGATTGCTGAAGGGATATGAGGACGGTCCGACCGTCGAATGTGACATCCTGATCTGGATGCCTGCTAAGTCGATGCACGAGACGGGCAAGCCCCTCTGCCAGCATCTTCCTTAGAAAGGAGGTGATCCAGCCGCAGGTTCCCCTACGGCTACCTTGTTACGACTTCACCCCAGTC
>NZ_VCBQ01000198.1:0-3789 GCF_006386455.1 Paracoccus sp. FO-3
ATCACCATCGACGTACAGCCCCGGACACACTGCACCTGAACCCCGGCTCAGAACGAGAACAGGGTCGGGGCGGCATCCGGGAGCCAATGGGCGATCGCCAAGGGCAAGAGGCACCGGAGCCGCAGATAGACGATGACCATGAACACGGAGTTCGGGATCGACGACAGGAAGCGGTGCAGCATGCAGGCCGGATCGAAGGTCAGTGGCATGAAGGCGCATGCGGGGAACAGTCGCCGTCCTCGATCAGCGCCGCTGCCAGCGTCGGTTCACCCTCGCGCATGCGGGGAACAAGGATGAAAATGGTAGCCGTTGTTTTCCACAGGACGGTTCATCCCCGCATATGCGGGGAACGCGCTGGCTCGACCCAATCTCACGGATCATCCCTAACCGAGGCGACAGGGCCGAAGATCTCTTCACGCGCGATGGTCATGTCATTGTGGACACTGCTGAAGACGGTCGGCGCGATGAAATAGCCGTCCGCCAGATCGCCCCCCAGCCGGCTGCCGCCTGTCCGCAGATCCGCGCCTTCCGAACCACCAACCGAGACATAATGCATCACCCGCTCCAATTGACGCTGCGAGACAAGAGGACCCAGTTGCACATTCGGATCGAAGGGGTCGCCCACGACGATCCCCTTGCTGAACTCGACCATCCGGGCCAGGAACTCCTCTTGGATGGTGCGCTGGACGAAGATGCGGGTCCCGGCTGAACAGATCTGGCCGGAATTGGTAAAGACACCCATGGCCGCGCCGGGCACCGCCTTGTCGAGATCCGCGTCGGCAAAGATCACGTCGGGCGACTTGCCGCCCAGTTCCACCTGTACACGCTTCATGTTGACCGTAGAGGCCTTGACGATCTCGCGACCGGTGGTGGTCGAGCCAGTAAAAGCGATGCGATCCACATCGGGATGGGCAGCCAAGGCCGCACCGGCCTCGGCGCCGAGGCCGGTGACCACATTCACCACCCCTTCTGGCACACCGATCTCGGCCAGCAGTTCCGCCGTGCGCAGCGCGGTCAGCGACGCATCCTCGGCGGACTTGATCACCACCGTGCAGCCGGTCGCCAGGGCGCCGCCCACGATTCCCCAGAAGCTGATAAGCGGCCCGTTCCACGGGATGATCCCGCCGACGACACCCACCGGCGCCTTCAGAGTAAGCGTGGTGACATTGCCAGGTAGCGAGTTCGGAATCGTGCTGCCGGTCCAGCTTACCGCCTGTGCAGCAAGGTAGCGGATCATGGCCAGCAAGCCGGCTTTCATGCCACGGGTCCGCGCAAGCGGCGCTCCCATATCGAGCGATTCCAGTGTGGCAAGCTCATCGAAATTTTTCTCCACGACCTCGGCGACTCGCATCATCAGCGTCATCCGCTGTTGCGGAGTGAAACGGCTCCACGGCCCCTCGAACGCACGCCGTGCAGCTGCAACTGCGGCATCGACATCCTCCTTGCGACCGCGCGCCAGTGTAGTCAGGACCTTGCCGGTCGCGGGGTTGAATGTCTCGATACTCTCCCCGGAAGCGGATGGCCGCCATGTACCGTCGATAAAATGCTGCTTGTTTGGATCGGCTAGGAACTGCGGTTGTCCTGCCTTTGTCCTGTTATTCAATTTCTGTTCCTCGCTAGATCTTGCGGTTATCGAGAACGCAGTTCGAGCTGTTCAGGGCCGTTGTCATCGTGCTCCTGTAAGCCGATACGAAGGGTTTCTGCGCAATAACTATGCCAATGATGGCTCAGTGAGCGACTCCCGTTTCTTGGACAGATTTCCGACTGTGAGCTGCTGCGGTAATCCTCCCCATGGTTAAGGGGATGCGGACGTGGAGTTTTCTCGGCAGGATGGACGAGGAGATTCCGATGAAGAAGAGCCGTTTCACCGAAGCCCAGATCATGGGCGTGTTGCGTCAGGCTGAGGGCGGCCCGGCCTTCCCCCCCGCCCCGCCCCGCCAGAAGGCAGCCGATCGCGGCCAGTTGTATCGCCGCAGCGCAGGCGAACAGCAGCGCGGAACCGGATCCGCCGATCATGCCACCCCCGCGCAACAGGCCGAACGCCGCCGGAGCGAAGGCATGGCCGGCCTGGCCGATGGCGACGATCAGCGGCACGACGCGGGCCACCACGGCCCGGGTGAACCCCTGCTGCGCGATCAGCGGCGGCAGCGAGGTGGCATTGCCGATCCCCAACCCGAAGAGCGCAATGCCGAGCCCCGCCCTCGCCCGCCGCCAGAAGGAACAGCAGCGATCCGGCCACCTGCACGCCATAGCTGGCACAGGCGACCAGGCGGCGGTCGGCCGAGACCGGCATCATCCAGCCCACCACCGAACGCCCGAGGATCGCGGCGAGCGTCGCGCCGCCCATCGCCAGCCCCGCCATGCCCTCGCCCAGCACCGGCACCAGCAGCGAGAACAGATGCGCCAGCAACCCGATCTGGGCAAAGAGCCCCAGCATCATGCCGGCGGCCAGCGTCACGAACTTGCCGTCGGCAAAGAACCAGCGGCGCGCGGGCGAACCGCCTCGCGGCGCTCGTGGCCGGGGATCGGCCCCCTGCACGCCGTCCGGGCTTTGCCCCATGCTTTCGGGCGTGTGCCGGAACACCAGCACCGACAGGGTCGCGACCACGGCCACCATGACGCCGCCGACGGCCAGGGCCGCCGGCAGAAAGCCGATGCCCGCGATCAGCGCGATCCACGGCGGCGAGAAAATCACCCCGCCCAGGCTCGCGCCGTTATGGGCCATGCCGAGCGCGGCGGGACGGCGCAGGATGAACCAGGGCGCGATCAGCGCATTCACGGCGGCCGCCCCCATCGTGACCCAGCCGGCGCCGCTGGCCAGCGCCGCCGCGAGCAGCTGCCAGGGCTCGGGCCGGGCCAGGATACAGGCCCTCGGCATCCTGGCGGCGGATCGCGACATGCATAGCCGCCGCCCGCTCTGCCGTCCCTGCCTGGACTGGAGCGAGCGCCGCCCGCATCTGGCCGGGGCTCTGGGCGCCGCCATCTGCACCCATGCCCTGGATCGGGGCTGGGTGCGGCGCCGCGCCGGAACGAGGGCGCTGGAGATCACCCCGGCTGGCAGGATCGGTTTCTGGCAGGCGTTCGGGGTCACGGACGCTGCCGGCTGATCAGGGCAAAAAGCCTGCGTCCGACATTTCTCTCGCTGCGCAGCCTTAACCGCTGCGGCGAACACGAAACGCCGCGACGCGGAGGCCCCATTGCGGCACAGGGCTGTTCGCGAGTGGCCGGAATGGGTCGGGAATGTCAGCAACGCTCCGTCGCCACCTTTGCACCCTCTGTGCCTTTGGCCGCCTATCCTATTCGCGATGGCGGCACGAGGTGGTTCCCTAGAGCTGTGGCATGTCCGAGCAGCAGCTTCTGGAAACGCGACCTGGCCTGGTCTGACTGGGTTGATCCATGGCTCAAGGCCCATGAATATCCCCAGCACTTCCGATCCGCTTTGGGACACCCAAGGAGCGGCCAACATGAAAACTTCCCTCACGAGCGCCCCGCCGGGCATGTGAGATAAGCCATGATCATCCGCCGGCATTGGGCCGCGAGCCTTGCGGTCGGCAGGCCGGCGGGATGCTGTTCCAGCGCGCGGTGCGCGGCGGTTTCCAGCACGGCCTCCAGCATCGCCGCCGCCTCGGCCGGATCGAGATCGGCGGCCAACTCGTCCGCATGGCGCCGCAACCGCGCCTCGATCAGCGCGGCGATGCGGGCGCTGAGCGCCTTGCGATGCTCGGCCCGGCCGACGCGCGGCGCGATCTCGATCAGGGCCTGGTGCAGCCGGGGATCATGCGGATGGTC
>NZ_VCBQ01000199.1:0-3784 GCF_006386455.1 Paracoccus sp. FO-3
CGCGACGAAGCCGCCCGCATCGCCGTTCAGCGCGTCGCTGGGCGCGGCGGGCTGGCGCAGCTCGGGCTGGTAGGCCGGGCGCGGCATGTCTTCCTCGTCATAGCGCGCAGCCGGGGCCGAGGGCTGGACGCGCGCCGCCGGGGCGGGCTCGGCCAGGGGCGCGGTGCGGCGCGGCGGAACCGGCAGCTCTTCCTCGGCCGGCTTCTGCGCCACGACGGGGTTCTGGGTCAGCGGCTCCTTCATGCCGCGGCGCGGCACCGGAACCTCGGCCGCCGAAGCGTCGATGCCGGTCGCGACGACCGAGACGCGGATCGAGCCCTCCATCGACGGGTCCAGCGTCGAGCCGACGATGATGTTCGCATCCGCATCGACCTTCTCGCGGATCTTCTCGGCCGCCTCGTCCATCTCGAAGAGCGTCAGGTCGTAGCCCCCGGTGATGTTGATCAGCACGCCCTTGGCGCCGTTCAGGCTGATTTCGTCCAGGAGCGGGTTGGCGATGGCCTTTTCGGCCGCCTGCACGGCGCGGTTCTCGCCCGAGGCCTCGCCGGTGCCCATCATCGCCTTGCCCATCTCGTCCATCACCGCACGCACGTCGGCGAAGTCCAGGTTGATCAGGCCCGGCCGCACCATCAGGTCGGTCACGCCCTTGACGCCCTGGTAAAGCACGTCGTCGGCCATGGCGAAGGCTTCGGTGAAGGTGGTCTTTTCGTTGGCCAGCCGGAACAGGTTCTGGTTGGGGATGATGATCAGCGTGTCGACGACCTTCTGCAGCGCCTCGACGCCTTCCTCGGCCTGGCGCATGCGCTTGGTGCCCTCGAACTGGAAGGGCTTGGTCACGACGCCGACGGTCAGGATGCCCATCTCGCGCGCGGCCTGGGCGATGATCGGGGCGGCGCCGGTGCCGGTGCCGCCGCCCATGCCGGCGGTGATGAAGCACATATGCGCGCCCATCAGATGATCGACGATGTCCTCGATCGTCTCTTCGGCGGCCTTGGCGCCGATCGAGGGCTTGGCGCCGGCGCCCAGCCCCTCGGTCACTTTCGGGCCGATCTGGATGCGGCTTTCCGCCTTGGAGGATTGCAGCGCCTGGGCGTCGGTGTTCGCCACGACGAACTCGACCCCCTCCAGCTGCTTGTCGATCATGTTGTTGACCGCATTGCCACCCGCACCACCGACGCCGAAGACGGTAATGCGCGGCTTCAGTTCCTGGTCATCATTCAGCATCAGGTGAATCTGCCGTTCCATGTCTCGCCTGCCTTCATCTGTTGCGCCGGACATGTGCGCAGTCCGGTCGAATCCCCGTATACCGGCCAGCCTAGCCAGATTCGCGCCGAGCGTCACCCGAAAAACACACCCCGCACACCAAATATCGCGGTGGATGCTGGGGTTTTCGGCGGCATCTTGCCCATTCTGCTGCATGTGGTGGAGGCGCCGGCCCACACCACCGCATCCGGGTTCCGCGCCCCTACCAGTTGTTGCGGAACCAGCGATAGGCCCGGCGCAGACTGCGCGCCGGATAGTGTTCGGCGGGCATGTCGAAGTCCCACCATTCGTCCTGCGGATGCGCCGTCAGCAGCGCCAATCCGATGGCCGAGGAAAAGCCCGGCGCGGTCGCATTATGCGGCAGGCCCTGGATGCGCAGCGGCCGGCCGATGCGCACGTTCTGCCCCAGCATGCGCGAGGCCAGCGCATCGAGCCCCGGAATCTGGCTGCCGCCGCCGGTCAGAACGATCTGGCGCGAGGGCATATAGTCGAAGCCCGCCGCATCCAGGATCTCGCCCACCTTTTCCAGGATCTCCTCGACCCGCGGGCGCATGATGCCGATCAGGTCGGCGCGGCTGACGCTGCGGCGGTCGGTGTCCCAGTCGCCGGTCTCGCCGCCCAGCTCAATCATCTCGCGGTCGTCGCGGCCGGTGGCCTCGAGCCCGCCGTGCAGGGTCTTGAGCCGCTCGGCCACGGCATGGCTGACGCGCAGCCCCTTGGCGATGTCCTGGGTGATCAGCTCGCCGCCGAAGCGGACGGCATCGGCAAAGATCATGTGCTTCTTGATGAAGACCGAAACGCCCGTCGTGCCGCCGCCCAGGTCGATGCAGGCGGCGCCCAGCTCCTGCTCGTCCTCGACCAGCGCCGCAAGCCCCGAGGCGTATGAGGCCGAGGCCACGCCTGCCAGTTCCATGTCGCAGCGCCGGATGCAATGCACCAGGTTGCTGGCCGCATCGCCGTCGATGGTCAGCACATGCATGTCGCAGGCCAGCCGGCCGCCCGACTGGTCGCGCGGGTCCGACAGCCCCGAGCGGCCATCGAGGGCAAAGTTCACCGGCTGGGCGTGCAGCACCTCGCGGCCGCGGCCGAAATCGGGCACCTCGCAGGCGGCCAGCACGCGGGCCACGTCGCCCTCGCCCACCTTGCCGGCGGGCAGCACGATCTCGCCCGCCAGGCCATAGCTGGCCGGGCGCGCGCCCGAGATGCAGGCGATGACGTGGTCGACGCGCACGCCCGCCACCTTCTGCGCCGACTGGATCACGGTGCGGATGGCGCGCTCGGTCTCGGCCATGGTCTCGATCTCGCCATAGCGCATCCCGCGCGAGCGGGTGGTGGCGGTGCCGATGACGCGGAAATTCGACTGGCCGGCCATGGGGCCGACGCCGTCCGTCTCGCGGAACTGGCTCGGGCCGTCGAATTGCAGCACCAGGCAGGCGATCTTCGAGGTTCCGATGTCCAGAACCGCGATGACGCCGCGCTGCATGGCCTGGCGGCGCATGTTCCGCATGGCCCGCTGGCCCTGATACAGATCCTTCATCTCACCTGCCTCCTTGCGCTGTCAGCCGCTTTTCTTCGCGGTCTTCGCCGCCTTGCCGGCCGTTGCCTCGGGCGGCAGCGGCAACCCGTCGGGGCCCAGTTCCGGCTGGCCGCGGGCACGGCGGATGGCGTTCTGCGCCTCCATCCCCAGCCGCACCACCGGGCGCGCCTCCTGCCGCAGGTCGACGACCAAAAGGTCGCGGTCCAGCATGTGCAGCGCGCGGTCCAGCGCGATGGCGCGCTCCAGCGCCTGAAGCGCCTTTTCCTCGGGCAGCTTGATGCGCTGGCCGCGGTCCAGCACCACGTCCCAGCGCCGCTCGCCCATGCGCTCCAGCCCGCGCAGCCGCGGCAGGATCGGCCCGGCGGCGTCGATCAGCGCCAGCGCCTCGGCCGCGGCGCGGTCGGCGCCCTCGCCGGCGATGATCGGCAGGTCGCCGCGCACCTCGCGCCCCGTGACCGAGGCGACGCGGTGCCCGGTCTTGTCCAGCAGCTCGATGCCGCGGGCATGGCGCCACAGCAGCGCCGGCACCCGTTCCGTGACCACGGCCGACAGCACCCCGCCCGGCTTGATGCGCAGGTCCACCGCCTCGACCGCATCGAGCTTCAGCACCCGCTCGCGCAGCTTTTCCAGGTCGATGTCGAAGCTCGAGGCCGGCAGGTCCACCGGCAGCATGGCGCGCAGCCCCTTGTCCACCGCGGGCGAGGCGCCCTCGATGGTCATCATCCTGACCATGAATTCGTCGCGGTGCTGGATGCGGTCCACGATGGCGTCGATGCCGCCGGTCAGGTTGGCCCGGCGGGTGTCGTCCGACAGCCAGATCCCCGCCACCAGCGCCGCCAGAAAGGCGGGCAGGCCGACATGCACCAGCCGCCGCACCAGCGGCCGCAGCATCATCCGGTTCAGCCGGTAGGCCAGGCGCGAGGGCGCCGGATCCTTGCGCGGCGTGCGCGGCGCCGCCGGGGCGGGGCGCGCGGGCGCAGGGCG
>NZ_VCBQ01000002.1:0-102202 GCF_006386455.1 Paracoccus sp. FO-3
CAAAATCAAGAAAAATGACAAAGATCGCCAACCGCATGAAAAACAACGTAAAATTAACGCGGCCCCAACCGCCCACACCCCGGCCCCACGCAATCACCCCCCGCGACCCGCAATCCCCCACCCCCAAACCAGCCCCCCTTTCCCCAGCAAACGCAGGAACAAAAACACGAGAATCAAACCAAATAACAACAAAGGCCACGATTCCCATACCTTCAGCGCCCAGAGCCAATGCACCGCCGCCAGAATCGCCGCCGGATAGATCAGCCGGTGCAATTGCCGCCAGCGCGCGCCCATGCGGCGGATCGAGAATCGGTTCGACGTCACCGCCAGCGCCAGCAGCATGACGAAGGCCAGCATGCCGAAGACCAGATAGGGCCGCTTCACCACGTCCCTGAGCATCTGCGCCCAGAGGAAGGCCATGTCGAAGACCACCCAGGCCGCCAGGTGGCAGGCGACATAGGCAAAGCAGATCAGCCCAAGCGCCTGGCGAAAGCGCATCAGGTTCAGCCGGGTCAGCCGCAGCAGCGGCGTCACCGCCAGGGTCGTCAGCAGGAAATAGATCGCGGTGCGGCCCAGGCGGTGCTCGATGTCGCGCACCGGATCGACGCCCAGATTGCCCTGGAGCGTGTCCCAGACCAGCAGGCCCAGCGGGATCAGCCCCGCCAGCCAGACTGCCCAGACCGGGACATGCCGCAGCCAGCGATTGAGGTGCTGCACCATCAGTAATGCTTTGCCAGGTCCATGCCCGCGTAGAGCCCGGCCACCTGTTCGCCATAGCCGTTGAACATCAGCGTATCCTGCCGGCCGCCGAAAAGACCGCGGCCGATCCGCCTTTCGGTGGCCTGCGACCAGCGCGGGTGGTCCACCTGCGGGTTCACATTGGCATAGAACCCGTATTCGCCAGGCTGCATCATCTGCCAGCTGCAGGGCGGCTGCGTGTCGGTCACGGTGATCGCCACCACCGACTTGATCGACTTGAAGCCGTATTTCCACGGCACCACCAGCCGGATCGGCGCACCGTTCTGGTTGGGCAGCACGCGCCCGTAAAGCCCGGTCGCCAGGATGGTCAGCGGGTGCATGGCCTCGTCCAGCCGCAGCCCCTCGCGATAGGGCCAGTCGAGGATGCGGGCGCGCTGGCCGGGCATCTGCTCGGGGTCGTGGAGGGTGCGGAAGGCGACGAATTTCGCACCGGGCTGCACGCCCACCTTGTCCAGCACCGCCGCCAACGGCACGCCCAGCCAAGGGATGACCATCGACCAGGCCTCGACGCAGCGCAGGCGATAGATACGCTCTTCCAGCGCCGATTCGGGGGCCAGATCCTCGACGCCGTAGCTGCCGGGCCGGTCCACCATGCCGTCGACCGCCACCGACCAGGGCGAGGTCTTCAGGCTGCCGGAATATTGCGCCGGATCGCTCTTGCCGGTGCCGAATTCGTAGAAGTTGTTGTAATGCGCGATGTCCTCCAGGCTGTTCGGCGTCTCGTCGGTCGAGAAGGCCGAAGGCCGCCCCTGCAGCCCCAGGGCGGGCGTCGCCAGCGCCGCGATGCCCGCGGCCAGAAAGGCGCGGCGGTTCAGATAGTCCGCCTCGGGCGTCACATCGGACCATTTCAGCTTCATGGCGCTTCTCTCCCTGTCGCCCGCATATCATGCCACCCGGCGCGCAGGATGCCGATGAAACTCGGCGTGATTTCCGCGCGAGCGCCGGGCAGGAAAAAGGGGCGGATGCGTGGCATCCGCCCCTTTCGCGTCTCAGTGCAGCGGCACCCGCGGCCCGCTTTCATCCGCCGAGCCCAGGTGGGCCGAGGAGACGCGGTTGCCGACGACCAGCCCCTCGGGCCCGGCGGTGACATGGACGGTATGGCCGTCCAGAACCTCGCCGGCCAGGATCATCTCGGCCAGGGGGTTTTGCAGGCTGCGCTGCATCACCCGCTTCAGCGGCCGGGCGCCGAAGACCGGGTCATAGCCTTCGTCGGCCAGCCATTTCAGCGCCGCCTCGTCCAGGTCCAGCCCGATCTTGTGCTGGGCCAGCCGGCCTTCCAGCTGCGCAAGCTGGATGCGGACGATGGCGTCCATGTTCTCGCGCGTCAGCCGGTGGAAGATGACGATCTCGTCCAGCCGGTTCAGGAACTCGGGCCGGAAATGCGCCCGGACCGCGTCCATCACCTGCGTCCGCGCCTGGCCCGAATCGGCGCCTTCCGGCAGGGCCGACAGCGCCTGCGCCCCGAGGTTCGAGGTCAGCACGATCAGCGTCTGCTTGAAGTCCACCGTCCGGCCCTGGCCATCGGTCAGCTGGCCGTCGTCCAGAACCTGCAGCAGCACGTTGAACACGTCCGGGTGCGCCTTTTCGACCTCGTCGAACAGGATCACCTGATAGGGGCGGCGCCGCACCGCCTCGGTCAGCACGCCGCCCTCGTCATAGCCGACATAGCCGGGGGGCGCGCCGATCAGCCGCGCGACCGAATGCTTCTCCATGAACTCGGACATGTCGATGCGGACCATGGCCGAGTCGTCGTCGAACAGGTATTCGGCGATGGCCTTGGTCAGCTCGGTCTTGCCGACGCCGGTGGGGCCGAGGAAAAGGAAGCTGCCCAGGGGCCGCTTGGGGTCGTTCAGCCCCGCCCGCGCCCGCCGCACGGCGTTCGACACGGCCGTCACCGCCTCGGACTGGCCGATGACGCGGCGGCCCAGCACGTCCTCCATCTTCAACAGCTTCTCGCGCTCGCCCTCCAGCATCTTGCTGGTGGGGATGCCGGTCCAGCGTTCCACCACCTCGGCGATCTGCTCGGGGCGGACGGTCTCCTCGACCAGCAGGCCATCGTTATGGCCCTCGGCCTCGGCCAGCTGCCGCTCGAGTCCGGGGATGATGCCATAGCTCAGCTCGCCGGCGCGGGCCAGGTTGCCCTCGCGCTTAGCCTGGTCCAGTTCGGCGCGGGCGCGGTCAAGCTGCTCCTTCAGCGTGCGCGAGCCTTCCAGCTTGTCGCGCTCGGCCTGCCAGCGGGCGGTCAGCGAGGCGGATTTCTCCTGCAATTCCGACAGCTGCTTTTCCAGCTTCTCCAGCCGGTCCTTGGAGGCGGCGTCGTCTTCCTTCTTCAGCGCCTCGGCCTCGATCTGCATCTGCAGGATCTGCCGGTCCAGCTGGTCCAGCTCTTCGGGCTTGCTGTCCACCTCCATGCGCAGCCGGCTCGCGGCCTCGTCCACCAGGTCGATGGCCTTGTCGGGCAGGAAGCGGTCGGTGATGTAGCGATGCGACAGCGTCGCGGCAGCCACCAGCGCGGCATCGCTGATGCGGACGCCATGGTGCAGCTCGTACTTCTCCTTGATGCCGCGCAGGATGCTGATGGTGTCCTCGACCGTCGGCTCCTCGACCATGACCGGCTGGAAGCGCCGGGCCAGGGCCGCATCCTTTTCGATATACTTGCGGTATTCGTCCAGCGTGGTCGCGCCGACGCAATGCAGCTCGCCCCGCGCCAGAGCCGGCTTGATCAGGTTCGCGGCATCCATGGCGCCGTCGGTCTTGCCGGCGCCGACCAGCACGTGCAGCTCGTCGATGAACAGCACGACCTCGCCGGCGGCGTTCTCGATCTCCTTCAGGACGGATTTCAGCCGCTCCTCGAACTCGCCGCGGTATTTCGCGCCGGCGATCAGCGCGCCCATGTCCAGCGCCCAAAGCTGCTTGTTGCGCAGCGATTCGGGCACGTCGCCATCGACGATGCGCAGCGCCAGCCCCTCGGCGATGGCGGTCTTGCCGACGCCGGGCTCGCCGATCAGCACCGGGTTGTTCTTGGTGCGCCGCGACAGCACCTGCATGGCGCGGCGGATTTCCTCGTCCCGGCCGATGATCGGGTCGATCTTGCCCTCGGCCGCGGCCTCGGTCAGGTTGCGGGCGTATTTCGACAGCGCCTCGTAGCTGTCCTCGGCGCTGGCGGTGTCGGCCGTGCGCCCCTTGCGGATGTCGTTGATCGCCGAATTCAGCCCCTGGGCCGTCAACTTGCCGGCCGCCAGCGCATCGCGCGCATTGGTGTTGACGACGGCCAGCGCGGTCAGCACCCGCTCGGCCGGGACGAAACTGTCGCCGGCCTTCTTGGCCAGCTTCTCGGCCTCGTCCAGCACGCGCACCAGCGAGGGATCGACATAGACCTGCCCCTGCCCGCCGCTGACCTTGGGCTGTTTCGCCACCGCCTGGTCGACGGCCTGGCGCACGGCCTGGGCATCGCCCCCGGCCCGCGCGATCAGGTTGCTGGCAAAGCCCTGTTCGTCGTCCATCAGCGCCTTGAGCAGATGCTCGGGCATCACGCGCTGGTTTTCCTCGCGGATGGCGATGGTCTGCGCCGCTTGCAGGAAGCCCCGCGACCGTTCCGTGAACTTTTCCATATCCATATGAAAATCCTTTCCTCAGCCCCCGCTTTGGATCGCCCGCATTGGCACGATCCGGCTCGGGTCTTGCCAGTCACATGGGCAGGAACAAACGGGGTTTCAAGACAGAGGGTTCCCGCCTATAAGCGGCCCGTTTGTCGCAGGGGCCGAGGGAAAACATGGACGACCGTCTGATCGTGGCGCTGGACGTGCCGAACGCGCTGGCCGGGCTGGAACTGGCCGAAAGGATCGGCGATGCCGCCAGCTTCTACAAGATCGGCCTGGGGATGCTGACCGGCGGCGGCCTCGCGCTCGCCAACGAGCTGAAGCAGGAACACGGCAAGCGCATCTTCCTGGACATGAAGTTCTTCGACATCGGCGCGACGGTCGAGGCGGCGGTGAAGGGCATCGCGCAATACGACCTGGATTTCCTGACCGTGCATGGCGACCCACATGTGGTCAGGGCGGCGAAACAGGGGGCAAGCGGCTCGGGGCTGAAGATCCTGGCCGTGACCATCCTGACCTCGCTGGACCGCGCCGACCTGGATGCCGGGCTGATCGTGCCGGGCGACGTGGCCGAGATCGTGGCGACCCGCGCCGCCCGCGCCTTCGAGGCCGGGGCGGACGGCGTCATCGCCAGCCCGCGCGAGGCAGCGCTGATCCGCGCCCTGCCCGAGGCGGCGGGCCGGCTGATCGTCACCCCCGGCGTGCGCCCGGCCGGCAGCGATGCCGGCGACCAGAAGCGGATCGAGACGCCGGCCACCGCCATCGCCCAAGGCGCGGACCATATCGTCGTCGGCCGGCCGATCTGGCAGGCGGCCGACCCGCGCGCCGCGGCGCAGGCGATCCAGGCGGAACTGGCCGGGGCGTAATCAGCCGAAATTGCGCTGCATGACCGGCGCCAGATCCTCCCGCGCCGCCGTGGCGCGGGCGATGGACCAGACCTTGGGCGCATGGCGCTCGAACCATTCCGGGCCGGGCTTCCAGTTGGTCATCGCCGCCAGGTAGATGTCCAGCGCCGAGAACCGCTCGCCCAGAAACCAGGGCGCACCCACCACGCCCTCCACCGCGGTCCAAAGCTCCTGCAACCGCGCCGTGGTGGCCTCGCCCAGCTCCTTCTGCGCCGCCGGGTCGGTCAGGAACCGCGCCGGATCGTCGCCAAAGGTGAAGCAGGGATAGACCTGCGCCACCAGGAAGATCAGCCAGCGCAGGAAGCGCGGCCGCTCGGCGGCCCCGGCCTCGGGCACCAGGTCGTCCCGTTCGGTCATGTCGGCCAGGTGCAGCGTGATCGCCGCGCTTTCCGACATGACCCGGCCGTCGGGCAGGATCAGCACCGGGATCTGCCCTGCCGGGCTGATCCGCATCAGTTCGCGCCTGGCGGCCGGGTCCAGGAACAGGTCCGCGACCTCGATCCCCTCGGCCTTCAGCCCGTAATGCGCCAGCTGGGCCTCGACGATGGCCGAGCCCCAGCCGTTGCGACGATAAAGCTGCATGCGGGACATGGATGCCTCCTTGCTGCGATGGGCCGATCATGCACGCCGCGGGGCGATTCTCAAATCCCGCAGCCCGCGCCGGCAAGGACCAGCCGCACGCGGTCGCGAAAATGCGGCACGGCGCGCGGATGGGCGACGAATTCGGCAACCGGCATCATGCGCCATTCCTGCCCCTCGTCGCCAAAGCGGATCGCCGCGATCTCGGCCGCGGTGATGGTGCCGCGAAACAGCCAGGACAGGCGGCCAGGGTCCAGGACCGAGGGAAAGGCCTGCCCCGCCAGCCGCCCTGCCGGCAGACGCAGCCCGAATTCCTCGTCCAGTTCGCGCAGGGCGCATTCGACCGGCGTCTCGCCCGGCTCGGCCCCGCCGCCGGGCAGGTCCCAATGCGCCGGAAAGGGGATCCAGTCGTAATCGTCGCGCAGGCAGGTCAAAAGGCCCGCGCCATGGGTCAGCACCAGCTTGGCACCGGCAAAGCCTAGTTGTCGTTGATGTCGCGGGTCCAGCGCCGCACCTCGCCCCGCTTGGCGCCGAAGATGCGCCGCAACGCCAGCCAGATCACGCCGGTCAGCACCGCCGCGACCACCAGCGCCATCGGCAGCCCGCCCGGCCACAGGCCCAGAAGCAGCGCCAGCCCCATCAGCAGCACCGCGCCGGCCAGGCCCAGGAAGAACCAGCCCGGCAGCGCCAGCTCCACCGCCGCCAGGATCAGCGCCGCGATGATCCAGATCCAGCCGTTCGCCCAGCTCATTTGCCACCCCGCAGCATGCGGAAGGCATCGCCAAGCGCCTCGACGGCCGAGGCCGGGACGATCACCGTCTGCTTGCCCTGGCCCTTGCCGACCTCGGCCAGCACCTCGACCTGGCGCATGGCGACCTGGTATTGCGCCGCCTCGATCCCGCCCTCGCGGATCGCGGTGGCGATGGCCGCGGTGGCATAGGCCTCGGCATCGGCCAGCATGCGCTTGGCCTTGGCCTGCTGCTCGGCGGCGTAAAGGTCGCCGTCGGCGGCCAGTTCCACGGCACGGCGGCGGCCCTCGGCCTCGGTCACCTGGGCGCGGCGGGCGCGTTCGGCGTTCAGCTGTTGCAGCATGGCGGCCCGCGTCGCCTCGTCCAGGTTGACGTCCAGGATCTCGGCCCGCGTCACCTCGATGCCCCAGTCGTCGACGATATTGGCCAGCGATTCGCGGATGCGCTCGATCAGGGGCGCGCGGTTCGACTGCACCTGGTCCAGTTCCATCGTGCCGATTTCCGAGCGCACGATCCCCGCCACCGTGGTGGTGATCGCCGCATCCACGTCGCGGATGCGATAGACCGTCTTTTCCGGCTCGATGATGCGATAGAAGACACTGGTTTCCACCTGCACCAGCACGTTGTCCGCCGTGATCGCATCCTGGCGCGAGGTCGGCAGCTGGCGTTCCAGGATGGAGATCCGATGCGCCACCCGGTCAAGGAAGGGGACGATGAAATTGATCCCCGGCCCCAGCACCGCATGCAGCCGGCCGAAGCGCTCGACGACGTATTTCTCGGATTGGGGAACGATGCGGACGGCGCGGCTGACGGCGAACAGGATCACCAGCGCCAGCACGATCAGGGCGATGTTCTGGCCGATCATCTCGGCGATTTCGGGCGGCATCGCATTTCCTTTCCTTGGTCACTCGGCGGCGAAGGCCGCGTCGCTGGCATCCGGGCGCAGCCGCGCCAGCCGGGCGACGACGCGGGCGAAACGGGCGCGGAACAGCTCGAAGTCCGGGCGCGGCTCGATCCGGCCCTCGTCCATGTAGAGCGAGCGGTCCAGTTCCAGCTGCACGACATGGACATTGTTGCGCGGCCGGCCATAGGTCTGGGTGATATAGGCGCCGGAAAAGGGCGAGTTGCGCCGCAGCCGGAAACCCTCGGCCGCCACCGCCTCGGCCACGCCGGCGCTGATCCGCGGCGCGGCCGAGACCCCGTTGCGGTCGCCCAGCACCATGTCGGGGCGCGGGCGCGGCAGATGGGTCAGCGCATCGCGCGGCATGGAATGCATGTCGATCAGGATGGCGCCGCCGAACTGCGCCACCGCCTCGCCGATCAGCGCCGAAAGCGCGCGGTGATAGGGATGCCACAGCCGGGTAATGCGGCTTTCGGCCTCGGCTCGCGGGATCGGCCGGTCGTGGATGGCGCGCCCCTGCGAGACGACGCGGGGAATCACCCCCAGCCCTGCCATGATGCGCGGATTGCTGACCGCCGGCGTGGCACCAGAGACCACCAGCGGGTCGATTTCCTCGGGGCCGCGGTTCAGGTCCACCACGCAGCGCGGCACCCGCGCGGTCAGCACCACGGCGCCATGGTCCAGCGCCGGCTGGATCAGCCGGTCCACGAAGGCATCCTCGGACGAGCGCAGCTGCTGCGGGTCCAGGCGCGATTCGGCCAGGAACCAGTCGGGATAGGCGCGGCCCGAATGCGGCGAGGCAAAGATCACCCCGCCCAGCCACGATTGCGGCCGCATCAGATCGAAAGTCGGCTCTTCCCTGGTCATCCTGGCTTTCCCCGGCGGCGCAGAGGGCGCCATTCTGGACGGTCGAGACAGGAAGATTTATAAACCATGTTCGAGGAAGGCCAATAGCCGTCGATTGAGGGCTTGAAACCCCTGGGCGAGGTGGCTATAGACACGCCGATCCAGGCGATCTGGCGGCGCAGGCCGGCAGAATCACCTGACGGGGGGCGGTTAGCTCAGCGGTAGAGCACTACGTTGACATCGTAGTGGCCACTGGTTCGATCCCAGTACCGCCCACCATTCATTTCGCGCCCCCGAGGCTTTTTCGGGGGTATTTCGTTTTCAAGGCGCGACCTAGCGATGCGCCGCGATAGGAGAAGACCGATGAAGGTTCGCAATTCGCTCCGCTCGCTCAAGAGCCGCCACCGTGACTGCCAAGTCGTGCGCCGCAAGGGCCGCATCTACATCATCAACAAGACCAACCCGCGCTTCAAGGCCCGCCAGGGCTGAGAACCGGCGGTCAGCCGAATTGAGGGACGCCCGCAGGCCCCGTGCCGCGGGCGTTTTCGCATTGCGCGGTTGGTGCGCAGCAGGTGGGGGCCGACTGCCCCCACACCCCCGTGGATATTTCCACACGAAAGAAAATCGGAAGCGCGTCAGGGCCGCGCGGCGAGGATTCGGGCGAGATCCTTGGGCGGCCGAAGCGGCCCAGCAGGATCGCCGCAGCGGCCTGGCCCAGGGCGAGCCCGCAAATCGCGGCCGGGGTGCCGGGGCGCGGCAGGCTTCAAGCCATGGTCCAGGGAAGGCGGCATGTGTGTCGCGCGCCCAGCCGAGCGAGGCGGCGCACGCAAGGGCGCGGCCCTGGCCCATGGCGGCGGCCGAGGGCACAAGCAACACGAAAGAACCCGAAAGGGATCATCGCTGCCAGCGCGCTTGGCACGCGTTGAGAGGCGTCTGCATCGCGATGCAGACCCCGCCGGCATGACGAAGAGGACGCCGAGACGTCGTCCCGCCGGGGCTAGCGCAGGACATCCGCCAGCAGGCCCGAGACCGTCTGCCGGGTGACATAGCCGGTGACGCGCAGGTTGCGCGCCGCCTGGTAGCGGCGCAGCGCCGCGCGGGTTTCCTCGGTGAATTCGCCGTCGGCCGGGCCCGGCTGCATGCCGGCGATGCGCAGCCGCTCTTCGATCAGGCGGCGGGTCGAGGGGGCCAGGCCAAGCCCCGCCTCTTCGCGCCGCGCCGCCTCGATGCCGGCGCGCAGGGTGGCCAGGCGGTCGCGCGCAGAAGGCGCATGGGTGCCGGCCGGGA
Organism: Paracoccus sp. FO-3; assembly: GCF_006386455.1. Lineage (NCBI taxonomy): Bacteria > Pseudomonadati > Pseudomonadota > Alphaproteobacteria > Rhodobacterales > Paracoccaceae > Paracoccus > Paracoccus sp. FO-3. The sequence goes on from NZ_VCBQ01000002.1 coordinate 9,626, forward strand.
AGCGTTCCAGATAGGTTTCGTAGGCCGCGGCCGAGCCCTGTCGGCGGGCCCAGCGCCAGGTCGCCTCGTCGCCCTGGGGGGTGTCGCGGCCGGCATTAGCCAGCTGGCGCCGGGCCGCTTCGGCATGGATGCCCTGGGGATAGCGATCGAGATAGGCGCGCAGCCCCTCGGCCTCGCCGGCTGCGCCGCTTTGCTGCCAGAAGGCACGGTCCTGGGCGGCGGTATCGGTCGCGCTGCCTTCCGCCTGGGCGGCGATCATCCGCACCTGCGGCCCGGTCAGGTGCCCGGTCGCCGTCAGCCCGTTGGCGCGCTGCCAAGCCGCGATCGCCAGGCGCGTGCGCGGGCCGAAGACGCCGTCGGCCGGGCCCGGCTGCCGGCCGAGCCGCGACAGCTGGCGCTGGATGGCGGCGCGCCCGACCGGGCCGAGCGAAAGGGCCTGTTCGGCCGCCACCGCCGGCGAGGGTTGCGATGCGGGCCTTGCCGGCGGGGGNCGGCATGGCGTCCGACGGGAAACTCTTTCAGATAGGTCGCATAGGCTGCTGCCGTATCGGCCGCGACGGCCTGGCTCCAGGCGGCACGGTCGGCATAGCGCACGCCCGGCGCGCGGCCGATCTGCGCCAGCCGTTCGCGCGCATCCGCGGCATAGATCCCTTGCGGATAGCGCGCCAGATAGTCGCGGTAGGCCGGGGCGCCGTCCGCCACCGCGGCTTCGGCCCAGGCGTCGCGGTCGTCGGCCAGCGCATCGGCAGTATTGCGGGATGGCACCGGGCGCAGGTTGCCCGCATCCTCGGGCAGCAGGGCAAGTGCCCGGCCAGCGGTGGCCTGGGCCAGCGTCGCCCCGCCGAGCAGCCCGGCCAGGGCGCGGGCGCCGGCTTCGGGCGGGCCGGTGACGACCGAGACCCCGGCCGGCGGCCGAAGCGCGCCGATGCCGTTTTCCAGCCCCGGCCGGTGCGGCATCTGCTGCGCATCGGTGCCCAGGATCAGCACCGAGCCCGGCTCGCCCCCCGCCATCAGCCGCATCACCAGCGACAGCGGCACGCCCTGCACCCCGGCCGCCGCCGGGCCGGGCGCATCGGCATCGGTGCCCATGAACCAGGTCTCGTCCGCGTCATGCAGAAAGCGGCCGTTCAGCGCCACGATGTGCGCGCCGGGATCGGCATCGGCACGGGCCAGCGCCTCGAGCAGCCGGCGCAGCGGCCGCGCCTCCAGGTCGACGCCCTGCTGGGTGGTGAAGCCCGCCTCGCGCAGCGCCTTCGCCAGGGCCATGGTGTCCGAGCCTGCCAGGTCGGGGGCGCTGCGATAATCGGCATTGCCGATGATGACGGCGCGATTCTCGGCCCAGGCGGGCACGGCCCCGACCAGGGCGGCAAGCAGGACGGCGGCGATGCGCATCGGGCGACCTCATTCCGGGGGGCCGGAATCAGTCGTAGCTGCGTCGGTCCTCGATCACCTTGCCGTCGTTCGGCAGCGAGCCCGGCGCAACCAGTTCCACCCGGCCGCGAAGTTTCAGTGTATCCAACACCGTTCCTTCGTATCTTGCCGCATCCTCGGCCCCGGTTTCCAGCAGCACCGTCATCACATCCATGTCCCCGGACCGGTCCGCGACAACACGAGCGCGTGAGATTTCCGGGTGGCGGGCGACCAGCGCCGCCACCTGCTCGGGGCGTACGAACATGCCCTTGATCTTGGTGGTCTGGTCGGCGCGGCCCATCCAGCCCTTGATGCGCATGTTGGTGCGCCCGCAGGGGCTGGTTCCCGGCAACACCGCGGAAAGATCCCCGGTGGCAAAGCGCAGCAGCGGATAGTCCGGGTTCAGCGTGGTGACGACGACCTCGCCCACCTCGCCATCCGGGACCGGGGTGCCGGTGCCGGGACGGACGATCTCGACGATCACCCGCTCGTCCACGATCATCCCCTCCATGGCGGGGGATTCATAGGCGATCAGGCCCAAGTCGGCGGTGGCATAGCATTGCGTCGTGGCGATGCCGCGATCCGCATAGGCCTGGCGCAGGCTGGGAAACAGCGCCCCGCCCGAGACGGCGGCGCGGGTGAAGCGCAACCGCTCGCCCAGTTCCCCGGCCTTGTCGAGCATGATCTTCAGGTAATCCGGCGTCCCGGCATAGACGGTGGTGCCGATATCGACGGCAGCGCGGACCTGCAATTCGGTCTGGCCGGTGCCGGCCGGCAGGGTCGCGGCCCCGACCGCGCGGGCGGCACTTTCGAACATCATTCCCGCCGGGGTCAGGTGATAGCCGAAGCAATTGTGGACGATGTCGCCCCGCCCCACGCCCGCCGCATGCAGGAAGCGGCCCAGCCGCCACCAGTCGTCGCCGCGCCGGCCCGGCTCATAGATCGGGCCGGGGCTCTGGAAGACGTTCTCGAAATCCGGCGCCGGCCGGGTGGTGAAGCCGCCGAAGGGCGGAGACGCCTTCTGTGCGGCCGAGAGTTCGGACTTGCGGATCACCGGCAGCCGGGCCAGCGCCTCGCGCGTGGCGATCCGCTCGGGCTCGACATCGCCCAGAAGGCGCGCCAGCCCCGGCGCCGTGCGGGCGCGGGCGACGGCGGCGGGCAATTCGGCCGCCAGCCACGAGGCCCGCTCGTCGGCGCTGCGGGTTTCAAGCTTGTCATAGAATGTCATGGGGGTGCCTTTCTGCCCTCAGGCCAGCCAGCGCTTGCGCCGGCGATAGGACCGCACGTCGCGAAAGCTCTTGCGGCCCTGGTCGGACATGCCGAGATAGAATTCCTTGACGTCCGGGTTCTCGCGCAGCGCATCCGCCGGCCCGTCCATCACCACGCGGCCGCTTTCTAGGATATAGCCGTAATGGGCATAGCGCAGCGCGACATTGGTGTTCTGCTCGGCCAGCAGGAAGGTCACGCCCTCGCCCTCGTTCACCGCCTTGACGATCTCGAAGATCTGCTCGACCAGCTGCGGCGCCAGGCCCATCGAGGGCTCGTCCAGCAGGATCATCTCGGGGCGCGACATCAGCGCGCGGCCCATGGCGCACATCTGCTGCTCGCCGCCCGAGGTATAGCCGGCCTGGCTTTTCCGGCGCTCCTTGAGGCGGGGGAAATAGGAATAGACCATCTCGAGGTCGCGGGCGATGGCGGCGCGCCCGTCGCCGCGGGTATAGGCGCCGGTCAGCAGGTTCTCCTCGATGGTCAGGTGCTCGAAGCAATGGCGCCCCTCCATCACCTGGATCACGCCCTTCTTGACCAGGCTGGCCGGGTCCAGCTCCTGCACCCGCTCGCCGCGATAGCTGATCGCGCCCTTGGTGACTTCGCCGCGCTCGGAATGCAGCAGGTTCGAGATCGCCTTCAGCGTCGTGGTCTTGCCCGCGCCATTGCCGCCCAGAAGCGCGGTGATGCCGCCCTTGGGCACCGACAGGCTGACGCCCTTCAGCACCAGGATGACGTGATTGTAGATCACCTCGATATTGTTGACCTCGAGCAGGGTCTCGCGTTGCGGCGCGGCGTCGAACATGGACTTTCCCTCCAGGCGCGGGTGAAAGGCCCCCGGCGGCGGACCGCCGGGGAAAAGCGGCTCAGCAGCGCGGCGAGATGCCGGCTTCCTTGGCATAGGCCTCGCTGTCCTCGAGGATCAGCGGGTCCAGCACTTCCTGGTCCGGCTCGGTGAAATCGGTGATCAGGCTCCACTTGCCGGCCGAGGCATCCCATTGCTGCAGGCGCGCCATGCCGCTGCCGCCATGGTTGTCGCAGGTCATCTTGATCTCGGGGCCGAAGTCCGGCAGGCCCAACTCGGCCAGCCGTTCAGGCGTGATGTCCAGCGCCTCGAACCCGTCGCGCAGCTGCGTAGCGTTGATCTGCGCCGTGCCGGCCAGCTCCTGCGCCTTCGCGATCGCCTCGGCGATCACCACCGCCGCATACATGCCGCGCGAATACAGCACCGAGCCGACATATTGCCCGCCCTGCGAGGCCTTGCCCGGATCGATGACATGTTTCTTCATGTCCTCGTAGATCGGATAGTCCATGCCCACGCCGTGGAAGGTCAGCGCCTTGTAGCCGTTGGCGCCGGCGCCCACCGGCTTCACGTCCACTTCCGAGCCCGACCAGTAGGTGCCGATGAAATTCTCCATCGGGAAGCGGATGTTGGCGGCTTCCTGGATGGCGGTCTGGTTCATCACGCCCCAGCCCCACATCAGCACGTAGTCGGGCTTGTCGCGGCGGATCTGCAGCCACTGGCTTTTCTGTTCCTGGCCGGGCGGGTCGACCGGCAGTTCGGTCAGGGTGAAGCCGTGCTTCTTGGACAGTTCCTGCAAGGTGCGGATCGGCTCCTTGCCATAGGCCGAGTTGTGATAGACCAGCGCGATCTTCTTGCCGTTCAGGTCGCCGCCGTTCTGGTCCAGCAGATACTTGATGGCGACGCTGGCACCGTCCCAATAGTTCGCCGGCGCGTTGAACACCCATTCGAAGACCTTGCCGTTCTTGGCCGAGGTCCGGCCGTAGCCGGGGGTATAAAGCGGGATCTTGTCGGCCGAGACCTTGGGGATCAGCTGATAGGTGATGCCGGTGGACAGCGGGTTGTAGACCAGCGCGCCCGAGCCCTTGGTCGCCTCGTAGCACTCGACGCCCTTCTCGGTGTTATAGGCGGTCTCGCATTCCGGGGTCTGGATCTTCTCGCCGCCGATGCCGCCGTCGCGCTCGTTGAGCAGCGTGAAGTAATCGTTGAACCCATCGGCATATTGCGTGCCGTTCGCACCATAAGGCCCGGTGCGATAGCTGAGGTTGGGCACCACCAGGTCGGCCATGGCCGGCGCCGCCGCCATGACGGCGCCCAGTGCGACAGTTGCAAGCTTCAGTTTCATCTTGGTCTCCTCCCCAAGGTTTTGATTGTGCCGGTTGTCCGGTCGTTAATGCGGGAACGGCCAGAGCCGCAGTTTTTCCTTCGTCAGCGCCCAGAGCCGCGCCAGCCCATGCGGCTCGACGATCAGGAAGAACACGATCAGCGCGCCGACGATCATCAGCTCGATGTGGGCGGCCAGGTCGGTGGGCCACCCGAACTGCGCCACCAGCACATTCTTCAGCAGCACCGGCAGCAGCACCAGGAAGGCGGCGCCGGCAAAGCTGCCGAAGATGCTGCCAAGCCCGCCGATGATGATCATGAACAGCACCAGGAAGCTCTTGTTGATGCCGAAGGCCTCGCTGGCCTCGGCCGCACCCAGGTAGACCGAGAACAGCAGCGCCCCCGCGATGCCGACGAAGAAGCTGGAGACGGCGAAGGCCGACAGCTTGGCGGTCAGCGGGTTCACCCCGATGATCTCGGCCGCGATGTCCATGTCGCGGATCGCCATCCACTTGCGCCCCACGCTGCCGCGGGTCAGGTTGCGCGCGACCCAGGCCAGCACGACGGCAAAGACGAGGCAGATCAGGTATTTCGCCGAGGCCGTGGTGGCGGGCCCGGTCACCGCCCAACCCAGGATGGTGCGCTCGGGCGCGTTGATCTGGCCCGAGGCGGAATAGTTGTAGAACCACGGCACCTTGTTGAAGAGCCAGACCAGGAAGAACTGCGCGGCCAGCGTCGCCACGGCCAGGTAGAAGCCCTTGATGCGCAGGCTGGGCAGGCCGAAAAGCACGCCGACGACGGCGGTGATCGCCCCCGCCAGGACGATATGGACGACGATCGGCACGCCCGGAAAGCTCGTCATCAGCTTGTAGACCGCATAGGCGCCCACCGCCATGAAACCGCCGGTGCCCAGGCTGACCTGGCCGGCATAGCCGGTCAGGATGTTCAGCCCGATGGCGGCGATGGCATAGATCAGGAAGGGCACCAGAACCGCATTGGCCCAGTAGCTGTCGATGACGAAGGGCACGACCAGGAAGGCCACCGCCAGGATCGCGTAATAGCCCCAGCGATCCAGCCGGATCGGAAAGGTCTGGCCATCGTCGCGATAGCTCGTCTTGAAATCACCCGCCTCGCGGTAAAACATCCGTTCCTCCCAGCGTCACGCCTTGCCCGTGGGGGCTTCGCGCCCCCACACCCCCGCGGGATATTTCTCCACGGAAGAACGCAAGATTCCGCGCTTCTTTCGTGTCCAAATATCCCCGCCGGAGGCATAGAATCTTTTCATCCTCAGACCCGCTCGATAATGCGCTCGCCGAACAGCCCCTGCGGCCGGAAGACGAGGAAGATCAGCGCCAGCACATAGGCGAACCAGTTCTCGGTCGCCCCGCCAACCATGGAGCCGACGAAATATTCGAACAGCTTCTCGCCCATGCCGATGATCAGCCCGCCGACGATGGCGCCGGGGATCGAGGTGAAGCCCCCAAGCATCAGTACCGGCAGCTCCTTGAGCGCGATCAGCGAGAGCGAGAACTGCACCCCCGATTTCGTGCCCCACATGATGCCCGCGACCAGCGCCACGAACCCGGCGATCGACCAGACCATGATCCAGATGAACTGCAGGCTGATGCCCACCGACAGCGCCGCCTGATGGTCGTCGGCCACGGCGCGCATCGCCCTGCCCTGCTTGGTATATTGCGAGAACCCGACCAGGGCCGCGACCAGCGCCGCCGCGATCACCGCCGCCCAGATGTCCAGCCGGTCGATGAAGAAGCCGTAGCCAAGCCAGTCGTTCGTCATCGTCTCGACCGTCTCGGAAATGCCTTGCGGCAGGCCCACGTCCAGCACCTTCACGTCGGCGCCCCACATCACGTCGCCAAGCCCTTCCAGGAACCAGGCAAGGCCGATGGTGGCCATGAACAGGATGATCGGTTCCTGCCCGACCAGGTGCTTGAGCACCAGCTTTTCGATGGCGATGGCCAGGCCCACCATGATCAGCGCGGTAAGCAGGATGGCGAACAGTCCCGGCACCGTCCAGCCGAAGCTCGACACATGCACGCCGAAGGCCGCGTTGATCAGATGGGCGAAGGGCACGCGGCCCTCCATGATGCCGACCAGCGTCATGGCGGCGAAGAGCGCCATCACCCCCTGGGCATAGTTGAAGACGCCCGAGGCCTTGTAGATCAGCACGAAGCCCAGCGCGACCAGCGAATACATCACCCCGGCCATCAGGCCGTTCGCCAGGACTTCGCTTGCGTAGAGAAATTCCATCGCCGCCCCCTTACTCGTGCGCCACGCCAAGATAGGCGCTGATGACCTCGGGATTGCTGCGCACCTCGTCGGGGGTGCCGTCGCCGATCTTGCGGCCGTAATCCATCACCACCACCCGGTCCGACAGGTCCATGACCACGCCCATGTCATGTTCGATCAGCGCGATGGTGGTGCCGAATTCGTCGTTCACGTCCAGGATGAAGCGGCACATGTCCTCCTTCTCCTCGACGTTCATGCCGGCCATCGGCTCGTCCAGCAGCAGGATCCGCGGCTCGGCCGCCAGCGCGCGGGCCAGTTCGACGCGTTTCTTCAAGCCGTAAGGCAGCCGGCCGACCGGCGTCTTGCGGATGTTCTGGATTTCCAGGAAGTCGATGATCTTCTCGACCTGCTCGCGGTTCTCGACCTCTTCGCGCTCGGCGCGGCCCCACCACAGCGCCTGGCTCCAGATCGGCGCCTTCATCATGTTCAGCCGCCCGGTCATGATGTTGTCCAGCACCGACATGCCGTCGAACAGCGCGATGTTCTGGAAGGTGCGGGCCAGCCCCAGCCGCGCCACCTCATAGGGTTTCATCGGCGGGCGACGCTTGCCCTCGAACCAGATCTCGCCCTCTTGCGGGACATAGAAGCCCGAGATCACGTTCAGCATCGAGGATTTCCCGGCGCCGTTCGGGCCGATGATGGCGCGGATCTCGCCCTCGCGGATGTCGAAGCTGATGTCCTTGATCGCCGTCACGCCGCCGAAGCGCAGGGTGATGTTGCGAAGATCCATCAGCACCCCGCCGATCTGGCGGCCGTCGGCGGTGGTATAGCCTTCTTGCATGGTCATTCCGCGGCCACCTTCTGCATGGTCTGGGTCGGGAAGGTCCGGGCGTCCTCGATCTTCAGCGTGGCGCGGATCTCGCCCTTGCGACCGTCCTCGTAGGTCACCTCGGTGCGGGTGCTGACCGTGTCGCGGCCGTCATAGAGCGCCTCGATCAGGTCGGCATATTTCTCGGCGATGATGTTGCGGCGCACCTTGCGGGTGCGCGTCATCTCGCCGTCGTCGGGGTCGAGTTCCTTGTGCAGCACCAGGAAGCGGCTGATCTGGCAGCCCGAGAGCATCGGGTCGGCGGCGACGGATTCGTTCACCGCCTCGACATGCTGCTTGATCGTCGCATAGACCTGCGGATGGCCGGCCAGTTCCTGGTAGCTGGCATAGGCGATGTTGTTGCGCTCGGCCCAGTTGCCGACCGCCGTCAGGTCGATGTTGATGAAGGCCGTGCACATGTCGCGGCCGGCGCCGAAGACCACCGCCTCCAGGATGTTCGGATAGAACTTCAGCTTGTTCTCGACATATTTCGGCGCGAACATCCGGCCATCGGCCATGCGGCCCACATCCTTGGCGCGGTCGATGATGCGCAGGTGCCCGCTCGCCTCCTCGAAGAAGCCGGCGTCGCCGGTCGCCACCCAGCCCTCGGCATCCTTGGTCGAGGCGGTGCTGTCGGGATTGTTGTAATATTCGACGAAGGTGCCGGGCGAGCGATAGAAGACCTCGCCGCTTTCGGCGATCTTCAGCTCGACGCCGGGCGAGGGCACGCCGACCGTGTCCGAGCGCACCTGCCCGTCCGGCTGCTGGGTGATGAAGACGCTGGCCTCGGTCTGGCCGTAGAGCTGTTTCAGGTTGATGCCCAGCGAACGGTAGAAATCGAAGATCTCGGGCCCGATCGCCTCGCCCGCGGTATAGCCGACGCGGATGCGGGAATAGCCCAGCGTGTTCTTCAGCGGCCCATAGACCAGCAGGTTGCCCAGGCCGTAGCGCAGCCGGTCCAGCGCGCCGACCGGCTTGCCGTCCAGAAGCGCCGGGCCGACGCGGCGGGCGATCTCCATGTAATGCCGGAACAGCCAGCGCTTGAAGCGGCCGGCATCCTCCATGCGGATCATCACCGAGGTCAGCTGGCCTTCGAAGACGCGGGGCGGGGCGAAGAAATAGGTCGGCCCGATCTCGCGCAGGTCGGTCATCATCGTATGCGCGCCCTCGGGGCAGTTCACGGTGAAGCCGGCCCAATAGGCCTGCCCGACCGAAAAGATGAAGTCGCCGACCCAGGCCATGGGCAGATAGGCCAGCACTTCCTCGCGCGCGGTCAGGTGGTCGAAGGAGGCGGTGTTCTTGCCGGTCTCGATGATGTTGCGATTGGACAGCACCACGCCCTTGGGCTTGCCGGTGGTGCCCGAGGTATACAGCATCACGCAGGTATCGTCATAGCCCAGTTCGGCGATGCGCGCGTCCAGTTCGTGCCCCAGCCGCTGCTGGGCGGCGCGGCCCTCGGCCTGGACATCGGCCAGCGCGTTCATGCGGGAATGGTCGTATTTCCGCATCCCGCGCTTGTCGGTATAGACCACATGCTCGACCGAAGGGGCACGGGCGCCGACCTCCAGCACCTTGTCCACCTGTTCCTGGTCGCCGCAGACGACGAAGCGGGCGCCGCAATGGTCCAGCACATAGGCCATCTCCTCGGCCACCGCGTCCTGATACAGCGGCACCGGCACCGCGCCGCACATCTGCGCCGCGACCATGGCCCAGTAATGCGCCGGGCGGTTGCGGCCGATGATGGCGACGTGATCGCCGCGGTTCAGGCCCAGCACCAGGAAGCCCAGCGCCAGGGCGCGAATCTCGTCCGCGGCCTCGGCCCAGGTCCAGCTTTGCCAGATCCCGAATTCCTTTTCCCGATAGGCGGGCCGGTTGCCGAAGCGTTCGGCATTGCGCGCCAGCAACGCTGGAATCGACTGCAAACCGGCCTGGGCCGCCTCAGCGTTCTGCATGGTTCCTCCCCTTGCCGTCAGGGCTCCTCTTCCCTCTGGCAATCTCAGCTTACTGCGGCAATCCTTGCGTCAGTTTTTCCTGAATCCTACGAATTGTTACAGGGACCGCGCAATGCCAGGAATGGTCACGCCCACGAACGACCGGCACGCCGAACTGACCCGCTCGGGGCTGAACCTGATCCAGCAGGCGATCTCGATCTTCGACGCCGACCTGCGGCTGGCGGTCTGCAACCGCCCCTATCAGGCGATGTTCGGCCTGCCGGACGAGCTGACCCGCACCGGCGCCACCTTCCAGGATACGATCCGCTACCTGGTCCATCGCGGCGAATACGGCCCCCAGGACGACCCCGAGGCCGCGATTCGCGAGCGCGTCGACCAGGCCCGCACCTTCCAGCCGCATTACATGGAACGAAAGCGCGCCGACGGCCGCTGGATCTCGGTCGAGGGGGCGCCGCTCAGCCAGGGCGGCTGGATCGCGGTCTATACCGACATCACCCATATCAAGCGGCAGGAAGCGCTGCTGCGCGCCCGGTCCGAGGAACTCTCGGAGCTGGTGCTGGAGAATGCCGAGCGGCTGTCGGCCGCGAACCGCGCCCTGGCCGCGACCAATGCCGCGCTGGAGGAGGCCAAGCGCATCCTGACCGAATCCGAGGCCCGCACCCGCCATGTCACCGCCATGGTCCCGGCCCATATCGCGCATATGGACCGCGACTATCGCTATACCTTCTCGAACAACCAGATCTCGATGGTGTTTCCAGGCGCGAATCGCTCGATCATCGGCTGCCAATGCGAAACCGTGCTGGGCGCCGAGACCTTCGCCCGCATCCGCCCGCACCTGGACCGCGCCATCGCCGGCCAGCCGCAGGTGTTCGAGATCACGCACCCGCCCTCGGGTCGGCGCATCCGCATCGCGCTGACCCCCGACCAGAACGGGCGCGGCGTCTATATCCTGTCCACCGACGTCACCGCCGAGGTGCAGGCGCGCGAGGCGCTGACCCATGCCGCCAAGCGCGCGGTGGCGGCGCAGATGACCTCGGGGCTGGCGCATGACTTCGGCAACCTGCTGACCATCATCCTGGGCCTGCAGGGCCGGCTGGCCCGCGCCGGACTGCCGCCCGAACAGGCCGAGGACGTGCAGGCCACGCTGGCCGCCGCCCGGCGCGGGGTGCGGCTGCTCGACGGCATCTCGGCGCTGACCGGCCGGCGCGAGCACCAGCCGCAGCCGGTCGGGCTGCGCGCCATGCTGGACGACCTGGCGGCGATGACCCGGCCGACGCTGGGCGCGGGCGTCACGCTGGACACCCGCATCGGCGATCTGCCGGCGCGGGTGATGCTGGACCCCGGCGTGCTTCAGGACGTGCTGCTCAACCTGATCCTGAACGCGCGCGACGCCATGCGGGGCCGCGGGCGCATCGGCGTCACCGTCCGGCCCGCCGGCCGCTGGCTGGAGATCGCGGTCGCCGATACCGGCCCCGGCTTTTCCGACGAGGCGCTGGCGCGCGCGACCGAGCCCTTCTTCACCACCAAGGGCAGCCAGGGCACCGGCCTTGGCCTGTCGATGGTCTATGACCAGATCAAGCTGGCGGGCGGCACCCTGCGGCTGGGCAATGCCGAGGGCGGCGGCGCGCAGGTGACCATCCGCCTGCCGCTGCGCGCCGCCCGCCCGCAACTGGTGCTGCTGGTCGAGGATGACGACGCCATCCGCGCCCATATCCGCGAGATGCTGACCGCCCAGGGCCATTCGGTGATCGAGGCCGGCTCGCTGGCCGAGGCGCGCGGGTTGACCGACCTGGCCGGGCTGACCATGATCCTCTCCGACCTGCAACTGGGCGACGGTTCGGGGGCGGATCTGCGGGGCCGCGGCCTGCCGCTGGTGCTGATGACGGCGCTGCCGCCGGGCGATCCGCGCAGATCGGGGCTTGACTGCCCGGTCCTGACCAAGCCCTTTGGCGACACCGAACTGGCCGTGGCCATGGCAGAGACAGATGACTGACGCCCCCCTGATCGCCATTCTCGACGACGAGCCCGAAATCCGCCGCCTGCTATCCGCGGCGCTGGAAGACGCGGGCTTTCGCACCCAGGGCTTCGCCCGCGCCACCGAGTTCGAGGCGGCGCTGCGCCGCATCCAGCCCGATGCCTGCCTGATCGACCTGGGCCTGCCCGACCGCGACGGGCTGGCGCTGGTCCACCGGCTGGCCAGCGAATCCGGCGCGGCGATCATCATCATCTCGGGCCGGGCGCAGGTGCAGGACCGCGTGACCGGGCTGGAGCTTGGCGCCGACGACTACATCATCAAGCCCTTCGAGCCGGCCGAGGTCGTGGCCCGCATCCGCGCCCGGCTGCGCAAGCCCCAGCGCGAGACCGGCCCCGGCCGCCAGCAGGTCCGCTTTGCCGGCTGGTCGGCCGATTTCGACCGCTACACGCTCACCTCGCCCGAAGGCGCCGAGACCCCGATCAGCCATGCCGAGGCCGAGGTCTTGCGCCTGTTCCTGGACAATCCGCGCCGGCTGATCTCGCGCGCGCAGATGCTGGAAACGCTGGGCGGCACGGCGGGGGAAAGCTTCGACCGGGCGATGGACGTGCGCATCTCGCGCCTGCGCACCAAGCTGGGCGAGGATCCCAAGAACCCGCGCCTGATCAAGACGATCTACGGCGCGGGCTATATCTTTCTGGCCGAACTGGGCTAGATTGCCCCCGATCTGCCGGAGAACGCCCATGCCCACCGTCTATGTCCTGAACGGCCCGAACCTGAACCTTCTGGGCCAGCGCCAGCCCGAGATCTATGGCAGCACCACGCTGTCCGACGTGGAACGCGACTGCCGGGCGCTGGGGGCCGAGCTTGGTCTGGAGATCGCCTTCCACCAGTCGAACCACGAGGGCGCGATCATCGACCTGATCCACGAGGCGCGGCGATCGGCCCAGGCCATCGTCATCAACCCGGCGGCCTTCACCCACACCTCGGTCGCGATCCTGGATGCGCTGAACACCTTCGACGGTCCGGTGATCGAGGTGCATATCTCGAACGTCCACAAGCGCGAGAGCTTCCGGCACCATTCCTATGTCAGCCTGCGCGCCGAGGGCGTGATCGCCGGCCTGGGCATCCACGGCTACCTGCTGGCGCTGCGCCACGTGGCGAAGCTGGTGGGATAGGTGGGCTGGGGCGGTGGTTTGAGCCCGAAGCGGACGGCCGAACCGTAGCCGCACTACCTAGACGCACGTTCAACCTCCTGGAATTCAAAGCGTTGTTTGCGACTCACGAGGAAAACGCAGCAATCTGTATCGTGAACCCATTCAGAACATTTGAGGCGTGAATATGTATCACCCGCTGACCCGGAAGCACTTGTACAGCGCAACGAGGGTTTCTGTGTATTTTGACGAATACGGTAACGAGAAGTCTGCTTCCGGTACGGCATTTTTCCTAAGGACAAGCGCCGGAAAGTTGTATCTTGTATCAAACAGGCATGTCTTCGATGCAAGCTACAGTGACCCCCGCAAGAAAAATTGGGCTTTGAGAAAGGTAGTCGCTGCGGGATATTGTGACGGAAATCTGCTGCCGTTTGATTTTTCCTTTAGCCCACCACAGATTCTGTTTCCAAAAAATGAGAAGGAAGATGTTGCCGTGGTTGATCTGAGCAATGTCAGAATTGACGGAGCGTTGCCAGGCAGCGTGGTACCGATTGAGGAAAGCTACTTAGCGGCAGACGCCGACTTTTCCGAGGTAGATATCTCCGACATTGTGGCTTTCCCAGTGTATCATGGAGCGTCTAATCAGCCGGTAATGCGAACCGGGTGGGTGGCAAGTGATCCATCGCAGAATTTTATCGGGCATGGTCTCAGCGGCGACGCAAGGCGCATTGCAATTGAGGGATTCTCATGGGGCGGCTATTCTGGCTCACCTGTTTTTACTTTAGATAGAGGACTTCAGTCTGGCGCCGGCATTACTTACGGCGGCGGATTTCGAGGAAGTAAAATGATTGGCGTGAATGCTGGCCACATAAAGGTTGCGGATGGGTCGGGCGCACATGCTGGACTATCGTATCTTATTAAAAGCAGTGTTTTAATTGAGTTGCTTTCTTAAATGCCAACGTGAGGTCTTTGCTGATAGATTTCTCCTGCTCATGCAGGCTGCGAATGACCGCTCCGGTCCCGCAAAGCGGACTAGCCGCCCCCTCAAAACACCCCGCGCCGCGCCAGATCCTCGCCCAGCGCCTCGGCGCTGGTAAAGCGGATCGCGTCGATGCCCAGCGCGCGGGCGCCCTCGACATTGGCCGGGCTGTCGTCGATGAAGATGCAGTCCTCGGGGCGCAGCCCGTTACGGTCCATCAGCAGCCGAAAGATCGCGGGCTCGGGCTTCAGCGCGCCGACCTGGCCTGAGACCAGGATGTCGGCGAACAGCCCGCCCAGCCGGGAATGCAGTTCCAGCGCATGGGGCCAGGTCTCGGCCGACCAGTTGGTCAGCGCATAAAGCGGCACCCCGCGGGCCAGCAGCGCCTCGGCAATCGCCCAGCTGCCCGGCACGGTCTTTTCGATGGTGACGGGGAAAGCCGCCAGATAGCCGGCCAGGTGGCGCGCCTCGTCGCCATGGGCGGCGCGGGCGGCGGCAAGCCCCTCGGCAAAGCTGCGCCCGCCGTCCTGCATCCGGTTCCAGCCGGGAAAGTCGATGCGGGCCATCCAGGCCTCGGCCTCGGCCCGGCTGGTGAACACATCCGCAAAGGCCAGCGCCGGATCCCAGTCGATCAGCACCCCGCCCAGGTCGAAGATCACGCTTTTCATCGCATCCTTCCGCATTTCGCCGCGCCCAGATCGGCCGGAAATCCCGGCGCTGTAAAGCCCGAAAACCGCGCCGCGCGCCCCGCCATGCTGCCGGCAAGGCCGACGGATCCGCGACAGCGAGGGGCCGGCCGCGCGCGGCCCTTGCAATACGGGGCGCCGGAGCCTAGTGTCGCGCGGAAGACTCATACACTTGGGGAGCCCCGCACGGGGCTGAGAGGTGCCGGGCACCGACCCATCGAACCTGATCCGGGTCATGCCGGCGTAGGGAAGGGTAGAGTGACGCGGCCCGCAATCCCAGGCCGCCACCCATCCGCCCAGCGTCCGCGTGCCCGGCCGAAACGAAAGGCGGGCCATGTCGGGATTGCAGCCCCATCCCATCGCGCTGACCATCGCCGGCTCGGACAGCGGCGGCGGCGCCGGAATCCAGGCCGATCTGAAAAGCTTTTCGGCGCTGGGCGTCTATGGCGCCTCGGTCATCACCGCGATCACCGCGCAGAACACCCGCACCGTCGCCGCGGTCGAACCCGTCAGCCCCGCCATGATCGCCGCCCAGATCGACGCGGTCTTCGGCGACCTGGACGTGCGCGCGGTCAAGATCGGCATGGTCGGCGGCGTGGATGCGATCACGGTCGTCGCCGGCCGGCTGACGGCGCTGCTGGCGGACAACCCGGTCCCGGTGGTGCTGGACCCGGTGATGGTGGCGAAATCCGGCGACGCGCTTTTGCCGGACGAGGCCGTCTCGGCGCTGCGCGAGCAGCTGATCCCGCTGGCGACCGTGCTGACCCCCAACCTGCCCGAGGCCGCGCGCCTGCTGGACCTTGCCGCCGCCGCGACCCCCGAGGAAATGCGCCAGCAGGGCGAGGCGCTGCGCGCTCTGGGCGCCGCCAACGTGCTGATGAAGGGCGGCCACGCAACCGAGGACAGCTGCACCGACCTGCTGATCGGTCCCGAGCCGCTGGTCCTGACCGCGCCGCGGCAGCAGACGCCCAACACCCATGGCACCGGCTGTTCGCTTTCCTCGGCCATCGCGGCCGGGCTGGCGCAGGGCATGACGGTGGCGCAGGCCGTGACCCGCGCCCATGGCTGGCTGCAGGCCGCCATCGCCCGCGCCGACGAATTGTCGGTCGGGCTGGGCCATGGCCCGGTGCATCATTTCCACGCGCTCTGGGGGCAGGCATGAACCAGATCACCATCCTTGGCGCCGGGGTGATGGGGCTTTGCATCGCCACCGAACTGGCCCAGCGCGGCACCCTGCCGCGCATCATCGACCCGGCCGGCAAGCCCGGATCGCAAGCCTGCAGCTGGCGCGCGGGCGGGATGCTCGCCCCTTATTGCGAGGCCGAAAGCGCCGAGCCGGTGGTGCTGCGCCTGGGCGTCGAGGCCGCCGACTGGTGGCAGGCGAACGGGGCCGAGGTCATCCGCCGCGGCACGCTGGTGCTGGCGCCCTCGCGCGACCGGGCGGAACTCGACCGTTTCGCCCGGCTGACCGAGGCGCATCAGCCGGTGAACGGCGACGAAATCGCGGCGCTGGAGCCGGAACTGTCCGGCCGCTTCCCGCGCGGGCTGCATTTCGCGACCGAGGCGCACCTGAACCCGCGCGCCGCCCTGCTGGCGCTGCGCGACCGGCTGGAGGAACGCGGCATCCAGATCGAGACCGAGGGGACGCCCACCGGCCTTGTGGTGGACGCGCGCGGCTTGGCGGCCAAGGACGAACTGGCCGACCTGCGCGGCGTGCGCGGCGAGATGCTGGTGATCCGCTGCCCGGAAGTGACCCTGACCCGCACCATCCGCCTGCTGCATCCGCGCATCCCGCTGTACCTCGTGCCGCGCGGCGATGGCGTCTACATGATCGGCGCCACCATGCTGGAGACCGGCGGCAAGTATCGCGTCACCGCCCGTTCGGCGGTCGAGATGCTGTCGGCCGCCTATGCCCTGCATCCCGGCTTTGCCGAGGCCGAGATCCTGGAGCTTGGCTCGGATGCGCGCCCGGCCTTCCCGGACAACCTGCCCCGCCTGCGCCGGCGCGGCGGCACGCTTTACGCAAACGGCCTTTACCGCCACGGCTATCTTCTGGCCCCCGCCGTGGCCCGCATGGCCGCCGATTACCTTCTCGAGGGCCGGAAACCGGAGTTCATGGATGAAGATCACCCTTAACGGAGAGGCGCGCGACCTGAACGGCCCGTCCGTGCAGGACGCGCTGGCCGAGATCGGACTGGGCGCGGCCAAGGTGGCGACGGCGCTGAACGGCGCCTTCCTGCCCGCCGCCGCGCGGGCGGAAACCACGCTGAAGGATGGCGACGCGCTGGAAGTCGTGGCGCCGATGCAGGGGGGCTGAGATGCCGGACTTTTACGGAACCGCGGTCGAAAGCCCGCTGATGCTGGGGACGGCGCAATACCCCTCGCCCGCGATCATGGCGCAGGCGTTCCGCGCATCCCGCGCCGGCATCGCCACCGTCAGCCTGCGGCGCGAAGGCGGCGCCGGCCAGGATTTCCACAACCTCATCAAGGATCTGGGCATCCCGGTCCTGCCCAATACCGCCGGCTGCCATTCGGTGCGCGAGGCGGTGACGACCGCGCAGATGGCGCGCGAACTGTTCGAGACGCCCTGGATCAAGCTGGAGGTGATCCGCGACGACGACACGCTCTGCCCCGACGTGATCGCCCTGGTCGAGGCGGCGCGCATCCTGTCCGACGACGGCTTCCAGGTCTTTCCCTATTGCACAGAGGATCTGTCGGTCTGCGGCCGGCTGCTGGACGCGGGCTGCCAGGTGCTGATGCCCTGGGGCGCGCCCATCGGCTCGGGCCGGGGGCTGAACAACCCTTACGGCTTGCGCAGCCTGCGGGCGCATTTCCCGGACGTGCCGCTGGTGGTCGATGCCGGCATCGGCCTGCCCAGCCACGCCGCCCAGGCGATGGAGCTGGGCTATGACGCCGTGCTGCTGAACACCGCCGTCGCCAAGGCCGGCGATCCGGTGGCCATGGCCAGCGCCATGGCGCTGGCGATCGAGGCGGGCCAGCTGGCCCATGCCGCCGGCGCGATCGAGGCGCGGGACATGGCCGCGCCCTCGACCCCGCTCTTCGGAATGGCGGTGCTGGGATGAAACTGCCGCGCTTCTATCCGATCTTCGACAACAGCGACTGGCTGCGCCGCGCCCTGCCCTTGGGCGTGAAGCTGGTGCAGATCCGCATCAAGGACCAGCCGCCCGCCCGGCTGCTGGGCGAACTGGCGCTGTGCCAGGAGCTTTGCCGCGAACATGGCGCCACGCTGGTCGTCAACGACCACTGGCAGGCCGCCATCGACCTGGGCTGCGACTTCATCCACCTGGGGCAAGAGGATCTGGACACGGCCGACATTCCCGCGATCCGCAAGGCGGGGCTGCGGCTGGGCCTTTCGACCCACGACCATGCCGAGCTGGACCGGGCGCTGGCGCTCAGGCCCGATTACGTCGCGCTGGGTCCGGTCTGGCCGACGATCCTGAAGAAGATGAAATGGGAACAGCAGGGGCTGGACCGGGTCCGCGAATGGCGCCGGCTGGTCGGCGCGACGCCCCTGGTCGCCATCGGCGGCGTGACCCCGGACCGCGCGCTCGAGGCTTTCGCCGCTGGCGCCGACGTGGCCTCGGCCGTGACCGACATTACGCTGAACCCCGACCCCGAGGGCCGCATCCGCGAATGGCTGCGGGTGACGGCATGAACCGCTATGCCCGCCAGATGGTCCTGCCCGAGGTCGGCGCCCAGGGGCAGGACCGCATCGGTGCCGCCCATGCGCTGGTGGTCGGCGCGGGCGCGCTTGGCGTGCCGGTGCTGCAATACCTGGCAGGCAGCGGCATCGGCCGCATCACCCTGATCGACCCCGACACGGTCGAGGAATCGAACCTGCACCGCCAGCCGCTTTACCGCATGGCGGATCTGGGCCAGCCCAAGGTCCGCGCCGCGGCGCAGGCCCTGGCCGGGCTGAACCCCTCGGTCCGGGTCGAGACGCTGGAGGAGCGCCTGACCCCGCTGAACGCCCCCGCGCTGGTCGCGGCGGCGGATGTGGTGCTGGACTGCGCCGACAGCTATGCCGCTAGCTACACGCTGTCCGACGCCTGCCTGGCGGCGGGCAAGCCGCTGATCTCGGCCTCGGCGCTGGGGCTTGCGGGCTATGTCGGCGGCTTCTGCCGGGGCGCGCCCAGCCTGCGCGCGCTGTTCCCCGACCCGCCCGACAGCGGCCAGACCTGCGCCACCGCCGGCGTGCTGGGCCCGGTGGTGGGCATGCTCGGCTGCATCCAGGCGCAGATGGCGCTGCGGCTGCTTCTGGGCCTGGCCCCCTCGCCCCTGGGCGAGTTTATCCGCTTCGACAATGGCCGCTTCACCCAGTTCCGCTTCGACGCCGCGCCCGAGGCGACTGGCCCGCGCTTCATCGCCCGCGAGGAAATCCGCCCGGCCGACCTGGTCATCGACCTGCGCCCCGAGGACGAGGCCCCGCGCAAGGCCACCCCGGACGCGCTGCGCCTGCCCGATTACGGCGCGACCGGCCCCCTGCCCGACCCCGGCGGCCGCGTGGTGCTGGCCTGCCGTTCCGGCCTGCGCTCCTGGCGCGCCGCCGACGCCCTTGCCCGCCGCTGGAGCGGCGAGATCACCCTTCTGGCCCTTGGAGACGACGACCGATGAAACATTTCACCCTTGCCGCCGCCCTCGCGATCCTGGCCCAGCCGGCGCTGGCCCAGGACAAGGTCACGCTGATCCTGGACTGGTTCGTGAACCCCGACCACGGCCCGATCATCGTCGCCCAGGAAAAGGGCTTCTTCGCCGAGGAAGGGCTGGAGGTCGAGGTCGTCGCCCCCGCCGATCCCTCGGACCCGCCCAAGCTGGTCGCCGCCGGCAAGGCCGATTACGCCATCAGCTACCAGCCGCAACTGCACCTGCAAGTGCATGAGGGCCTGCCGCTGAAGCGCGTGGGCACCCTGGTCGCCACGCCCTTGAACTGCCTGATGGTCAAGGCCGACGGCCCGGTGCAAGAGATCGCCGACCTCAAGGGCAAGAAGATCGGCTATTCCGTCTCGGGCGTCGAGGAGGCGCTGGTCGGCCAGATCCTCGGGACCGCCGGGCTGACCATGGACGACATCGAGATGGTGAACGTGAACTGGTCGCTTTCGCCGGCGCTGATCGCCGGCCAGGTCGATGCCACCATCGGCGCCTATCGCAATTTCGAGCTGACGCAGATGCGGCTGGAAGGCGCCGAGGGCAAATGCTTCTTCGTCGAGGAACAGGGCGTGCCGACCTATGACGAGCTGATCTTCGTCGCCAACCCGGCCAACCTGGACCTGGACCGCACCCGCCGTCTGCTGCACGCGGTCGAGCGCGGCGCGCAATACATGATCAACCACCCCGACGAGGCCTGGGAGCTGTTCTCGGCCACCGCCCCCGACCTTCGCGACGAGCTGAACGCCGAGGCGTGGAAGGACACGCTGCCGCGCTTCTCGCAATCGCCGGCGGCGCTGGACCAGGGCCGCTATGCGCGGTTCGAGGCCTTCCTCTACGAGGCCGGGCTGGTGGACGGCGTGCTGCCGGTCTCGGACTTGGCGCTGGACGTGGGGGCGGCAGAATGAACCGCTACGGAGACGCCTTCGCCGCCTGGCGCGCCGACGCGCAGCCGGAATGGGACGCCTATACCCGCCACGCCTTCGTCGAGGGGCTGCGCGACGGCACGCTGCCGCAATCCTGCTTCCTGACCTACCTGGTGCAGGACTACCTGTTCCTGAAGAACTTCTCGCGCGCCTGGGCGCTGGCGGTGGTCAAGGCCGGCGACCTCGACGAGATGCGGGCCTGTTCGGCCACGGTTCACACCCTGCTCGATCACGAAATGGGCCTGCATGTCCAGACCTGCGCCCGCGCCGGCATGGGCCCCGAGGTGCTGGCCAATGCGCAAGAGGCGGTGACCAACATCGCCTATACCCGCTATGTGCTCGAGGCGGGCTATTCGGGCGATTTCCTCGACCTGCTGGCGGCGCTGATGCCCTGCGTGCTGGGCTATGGCGAAATCGGGCTGCGGCTCCAGGCCGAGGCGGCGCCCGACACCCCCTATCGCGAATGGATCGACACCTATGCCGGCGCCGAATATCAGGCCGCCTGCATCTCGGCCGGCGAATTGCTGGACAGCGCCATCCGCAAGCGACTGGGCGCGGCGCCCCAGGAAAGCCCGCGCTGGACGGCGCTGTCGCAGCGCTTTGCCACCGCCACCCGGCTCGAGGTCGCCTTCTGGGAGCTTGGCCGCGCATGACCGCCGCGGCCTCGGTCCGCGGCCGCGCCTGGGTCGGCGAGGCGCCGCTGTTCGCGCCGGTGGAGCTGGTGCTGGAACTCGGTGGCTGGACCTGCCTGCTCGGCCCCTCGGGCGTCGGCAAATCGACCATCCTGCGCCTGATCGCCGGGCTGGAAACCGGCGCGCGCTTCGAGGGCGAGGTGGTGCGCAACTGCCCGGTCGCCCTGATGGCGCAGGATCCCGGCCTGATCCCCTGGCTCGACGTGACCGGCAATGTCACCCTGGGCGCCCGGTTGCGCGGCAGCCTGGGGGCTTCTTTCGTGTCCAAATATCCTGGGGGACGCCGGAGCGGCCCCATCGAGGGGCCGCTCCGGCGGGGGGCAAAGCCCCCGGCCGCCCCCGCAGCCCGCGCGGCCCATCTGATCGAGGCCGTGGGCCTGGCAGACCGCGCCCATCACCTGCCCGCCAACCTGTCCGGCGGCCAGCGCCAGCGCACCGCCCTGGCCCGCACGCTTTTCGAGGACCGGCCGCTGGTGCTGCTCGACGAGCCCTTCTCGGCGCTCGACGCGCGCACGCGGGCGCAGATGCAGGATCTGGCAGCGCGCCTGCTCGACGACCGCACGGTGCTTCTGGTCACGCATGACCCGGCCGAGGCGGCACGGCTGGGCGACCGCATCCTGCTGTTGCGGGAAACGGGGCTGACCGAATGGCCCCGGCCCGACACGCGCCCGAAAGGCGCCGCCCGCCCCTATGACGCGCCCGAGGTGCTGGCCCTGCAGGCCGAGCTGATGCGGGGGATGATGGCATGAGAACCGTCGCGGCCCTGGTCGTCACCATCCTGGCCCTCTGGCAGGGGGTCATCTGGCTCGCCGGCATGCCGCCCTTCCTGCTGCCCTCGCCCTTGGCCGTGGCCGACGCGCTGTGGATCAACCAGGCCGAGATCGCCCGCCATGCCGGCTTCACCCTGGCCGAGGTGGTGCTGGGCTTCACCCTCGGCTCGGCCCTGGGCGCGGCGCTGGCGGTGGCGATGGGGTTTTCGCAGAAACTGACCGGCGTGCTGCGGCCGATCCTGACCTTCAGCCAGACCATCCCGGTCTTTGCCCTGGCGCCGATCCTGACCTTGTGGCTGGGCTTCGGCATGGCGCCCAAGATCGCCATGACCGTGCTGATCGTGTTCTTCCCGGTCGCCAGCGCCTTCCTGGACGGGCTGATGCGCACGCCGCAGGCGGCGCTGGACCTGGCGCAGGTGATGGGCGCCGGCCGCACCCGCATCATGCGCCACCTGCGCATCCCCGCCGCGCTGCCGAGCCTCGCCACCGGGCTGCGGCTGGCGGCGGTCTATGCGCCCATCGGCGCGGTGATCGGCGAATGGGTGGGCGGGGCCCGCGGCCTTGGCGCGCTGATGATCCATGCCAACGGCCGGATGAAGACCGCCCTGGTCTTTGCCGCCCTGCTGGTGCTGTCGGTGATGACGGTGATCTTCGCCCGGCTCGTCGCCATCGCGCTGCACCGGCTGCTGCGCCGCTACGGCGTCTAGCAGGTTGCTGAAAAAGTCCTTGCGACAGGACAGCGTGGGCGGGGAACCGGGAAATCCGCTTCAAATTTGCCGAAAATACCCCATTTTCGGGCCGATATTAGCTGGATCCAGAACGATTTCCGCTGCGTCGCCCTCTCAAAATCCTTTTTCAGCAGCCTGCTAGACCAGGCGCGCGGCGCGGGCCAGATCCTCGGGCGTGTTCAGGTTCAGGAACGGGTCCAGCGGGCGGCTGTCGAACACCGCCCGTCCCGGATCATGCGCAGCCGCGAACTGGCCGATCCGGTGCAGCCCGGATTCCAGCGCCTCGTGCAACTCGCCGCGCAGCGACACCGGCCAGAGCGCGCAGGTCGGATGGTCGCGCAGCTGCCCGCTGTCGTCCGGACTGGCGGCGATGGCCACGCCCGAGCGGCCGGCCGCCTCGCGCAGCCGATGCACCAGATCCTCGGGCAGGAAGGGCGTATCGACGCTGACGCTGACGACGCTGTCGGCCCCCTCGGCCGCCGCCCATTCCATGCCGGCCAGAACCCCGGCCAGCGGCCCGGCGAAGCCGCCGATGCCGTCGGCGATCACCGGCAGCCCGTATTCCGCGAACTGCTCGGGCTCGCCATTGGCATTGATCGCCAGCCGCCCGCATTGCGGCGAAAGCCGCGCGATCACCCGCGACAGCAGCGTCTCGCCCGCCAGCATCCGCAAGGCCTTGTTGCCCCCGCCCATGCGCGTGGACAGGCCCCCGGCCAGGATGGCGGCGGGCAGCGCGCTCATTCCAGCCCCGCGGCGATGGCGCGGGCCAGCGCAAAGACCCGCTGTTCGAGGATCACCGGCGTCTCGCAGACATAGGTCAGCGCGTGCTGGCGGTCCTGGAAGATGCGCATGTCCCAGTCGAGCCGTTCCTCCTCGGCGTCGATCGCGTCGAAATCGGGTTGTTCGGCCTTTTGCAACTCTTCCATCCTGGCGCGGTGGGCGTCGATCCTTTGTGCCAGATCGACCTGCTTGTGGCCATAGCGCGCGATGCCGGCGATCAGCGCGGTGCGATGCGGCTCGATCCGGTCAAAGATCGCCACCATCAGCGCGGTCAGCTGCCGGTCGTCGGCGCCCTCGGCGAATGCGGCGATCTCGGCCTCGGCCTCGGGCAGCGGCAGGCGGCGCTGCTCCAGCCGGTCGGCCAGGGCGGCGATCTCGGGCGTGCGGGCCAGGTCGCGCACGGCCTCGTCCGGCTCGGGCCCGGACCACATCTGGCCCAGCGACAGGTGCGGCTGCTTGCGCTGCACGCAGGGCCAGTCGGGATCGGTGCCGCTTTCCGCCTGCGCCGCGCCTGCGCCCGCGACAAGGCAAAGCGCCAGAACCAGGTATCTCATGCTCCCCCCTTTCGCCGGGCCCAGAGCCCCTTGGCCGGATCATACATGATCACGGCCCCTGCAAAGAACAGGATCAGGCAACCCGACACCACCAAGAAGGACAGAAGATCGAAGCGCGCGTAAAGGGCAAAGCGGATCAACTCAACCGCATGGGTGAAGGGATTGGCCGCGCAGATGTCATGCAGCAGCGGCGAGCTTTCGTTCATCCGCCACAGCGGGTAAAGCGCGCTGGAGGCGAAGAACATCGGGAAGATGACGAAATTCATCACCCCGGCAAAGTTTTCCAGCTGGCGGATAGCCGATGACAGGAACAGCCCCATCGCCCCCAGCATCAGCCCCGCCAGGAACAGCGCCGGCAGCACCGCCAGATAGCCGATGGCGGGCGGCTGCACGTCCCAGAACCAGGCGATGGCCAGGAAGGCATAGACCTGGATGATCGACACGATCACCCCCGCGACCAGCTTGGCCGCCAGCAGGAACCAGCGCGGGAACGGGCTGACCAGCAGGGTGCGCATCGCCCCCGTCTCGCGGTCATGCACCATCGAGAGCGAACTTTGCATGCCGTTGAACAGCTGGATCATCGCGCAAAGGCCGGGGGTCACATAGACTTCGTAAAGCACATAGGTCTGGTAGGGCGGCGTGATCGACAGGCCCAGAACGGCGCGGAACCCGGCGGCAAAGATGAACAGCCAGACCAGCGGCCGCACCAGCGCCGCCAGGAAGCGGCCGCGCTGGTTGACGAAGCGCAGGGTCTCGCGCCGGGCGATGCCCAGGAATGCGGTCAGCCACATGCGCGGGGTCAGGCGATGGCTCATGCCGCCTCCCCCGTCAGGCGCAGGAAGGTGGCGGTCAGGTCGTCGCCGCCGATGGCGCCGGCATTGCCGCAGGCCAGCACCTCGCCCCGGTGCAGGATGACCAGCCCGTCCTCGGGGCGGATCTCGTCCAGGATATGCGTGGCCCAAAGCGCCGAAACCCCGCCCCGCACCAGCGCGCGGGTCAGCGCCACCACCTCGGCGCGGGATTTCACGTCGAGGCCGACGGTCGGTTCGTCCAGCAACAGGATCTCGGGGCGGTGGATCAGGGCGCGGGCGATCTCGGCCCGGCGCTGCTGGCCGCCGGACAGGGCCGAGACCCTGGCATGCAGCCGGTCCGACAGCTCGACCTGCGCCAGCACCTCGAGGCTGCGCGCCCGCGCCTCGCGCCGGGGAATGCCGTGCAGCGCGGCGTGGTATTCCAGGTTCTGCGCCACGGTCAGGTCGGCATCCAGCGCGCGGGACTGGAACACCACCCCCAGCCGCGCCAGCGCCGCGCCGGGCTGGCGGCGCAGGTCGTGCCCCGCCACCTCGATCCGGCCCGAGCGGTTGTCGTAAAGCCGGGTAATCAGCGAGAACAGCGTGGTCTTGCCGGCGCCGTTCACGCCCAGAAGCGCGGTGAAGCCGCCGCGCGGCACGGTCAGCGACACGTCCTTCAGCGCCTGAAAGCGGCCGAAGCTGTGGCTGACATGCTGGATGGAAAGCGCGTCCTGCGGCATCTGGCAAAGGGGCGGGGCGCGCACGGCCCCCGCCCGCCTGGCTTACTGGATGTTGAACACCGCCTGCTGGGTTTCGCCCTGCGAGCCGGGGATCGACAGCGTATAGCGGCCCGGCACGATGGCGATGAAGCTGATCGTCGCGGTGCCGGCATCGTCGAACTCCAGCGAATGCACGCCCATCGGCCGGATCTCGATGTCGTTGATGACGATCTCGTTCACCCAGATCGCGCGGAAGAAGTCGCCGCCCGACAGCGCCAGTTCCTGGCTGCCGTCCGCATTGATGTCGAGGCGATAGAAGCCGCCCGACTTCAGCTTGTATTCCGCCGTCGCCACCGGCTTGCCCGAGGCCAGCGTCAGCGGCGCCAGGTCGGTGCGGTTGTCGCGCGCCATGATCCCCGAGAAGCCGAAGTCGAACTTGGAGCCGGCCTCATGCACGCCCTCGGCGCCGCCTGCCTCTGCGGCATCGTCGTCGTCGTCATCATCGTCGTCCTGTTCGGCGGCGGGGGCGCCATCGGTGGCGGCGCCGGCCTCGGGGCTGGCTTCGGGCGCGGCCTCCTGCGCCGTGGCGGGCAAGGCCAGCCCGGCCATGATCAGCAGGACGGTCAGCAAACGGGTCATGGTTCTTCCTCCCTCTTGAACTCTCATCAGTTGGGCGCGACGACCACGCCCCAGGGCTGCTGGCCCACGGGCACGGATTTGACGACCTTCAGCGTCGCCACGTCGATCACCGAGACATCGTTGGAATTGCCGTTGGTGGTGAACAGGTATTTCTCGTCCGGGGTAAAGGCCATCTGCCAGACCCGCTGGCCGACCAGCAGGTAGTCCTGGACCTCGTCCGTCTCGCCGTCGATCACGGCGACGCGGTTGGCGGGGCCCAGCGCGACAAAGACCTTGCTGCCGTCGCCGGTCACGCGCACGCCGACCGGCTGGATCGCCTCCGGCAGGACGCCGGGGATCTGGAAGCTGATCTTCTTGGTGATCGCCTGGGTCGCCGGGTCGATCACGCTGACCGTGCCGCCGATTTCCGAGCTGACGTAAAGCTTGGTCCCGGCATCGTTGAACTGGGCAAAGCGCGGGCGCGAATCCACCAGCACGTTGGCGAAGATCTCGAAGCTTTCGCTGTCGATGAAATGCGCCATGTTGGTGGTTTCCGAGGTGTTGATGACCACCTTGCCGTCGGGGCTGACGCCCATGCCCTCGGGCTCGACGCCGACCGGGATCTCGGCCAGAACCTTGTGGGTCTGGGTATCGACCACGGTCACGAGGTTGTCGTCCTCGTTTGCGATGTAAAGCGGGTTGCCCGAGGGATGCAGCACGAACAGCTCAGGGTCCGGCCCGGAAGGCAGCGTATGCATTTCCTCCATCGTCTCGGGGTTGAAGACCCGCACCAGGTCGTCGTCCGAGGCGCAGACGTAAAGCTCCTTGCCGTCGGGGCTGATGGTGATGCCGCGCGGGCGGGCGCCGACCGGATAGGTGCCGATCACCTCCAGCGTCTCGCTGTCCAGCACGGTGACGTCATTGCCCTTTTCGTTGCTGACGAAGACCCGGTTGGCGGCGGCGGGCAGGGCGAAACCCAGGCACAGGGCCGAGGTCAGGATGGCGGTTGCAGCTTTCATCTTTGGCCTCAGAACTTGCATTCGGTTTCGGGACGGTCGAAGCCCAGCGTGTCCAGCGCCGAGCTTTGGTGCAGATACTGGTCCTGCGGGCTGACCGAGGCGGTGACGGAATCGGTGGCCAGCAGGATCGGCTGGCGCAGCTGGTGGTCCCAGTCGCGCAGGGTCAGCTTTTGCCCCTTGAAGCCCGCGACCTCGAAATTCTCGGACAGCATGAACTCTTTCAGCGCGACGGGGTCGGTGCTTTGCGTGCGCGTCGCCGCCTCGCCGATCATGCGCAGCGCGATCCAGGTCTGGTAATCCTCCTCGCGGATCGGGCGGCCGGCGAGCTTTTCGAAACGGTTCTGGAACTGCGTCGCCCCCCAGGCCTCGAGCGAAGGCGCCCAGCTGCGCGGCACCAGCCCGGCCGAGCCGGCGACCGGGCGCGGATCCCAGGTCGCATAGGGCAGCCAGTCGGCAAAGACGCCGTTCTCGTCCGCCGCGATCAGCACGTCATGGGCCGGCGCGCGCTGGGTAAAGACCGGCATCTGCTGCTGGACCTGCACATGGCCGCTGTCGCTGCGCCGGCTGCCGCCGGTATCCTCATAGGTGCGGGCCTCGACGATCTTGGCGCCGAACTTGGTCGCGGCGCGGCGATAGGCGTCGGCAAGCGCCACGTCCTCGGGATGGCTGCCGGCGATCAGGAACCAGTTCGGCCATTGCTTCCACATCAGGAATTGCGCCAGCGCATCGGCCAGCATGGCGTGGCTGGGCGCGGCATGGATCACGTTGAAGCGGCAGTCCTTGCCGCGCAGGCCGTCGCCGCGCGCCCGCGCATTCAGCACCAGCGCCCGGTCGCCGGCCTGGTCGGCCAGGGCCAGCGTCTGCGCATCATCGGCCAGCGTGACGATGAAGGGGATGCCCTGGGCCAGCAGCTTGTCCATCTCGGCCGGGGCGGATTCGGGCGTGGCGGCGATCTCCAGCGCCTCGAAATCCTGGTTCATGAAGCGGCCGGTGGTGTCGTTGTCCTCGATCGCCAGCCGCGCGCCGGCAAAGCCCAGATCCTCGGGCGGCGCGTCCAGCCGCGAGATGGGCGGCAGGCTGGGCACGTCCACCCGCAGCACGGCGGCGCGCACGGTCTGCGAGGCTGCGACATCTTGCGCAAGGGCTGGATTTGCCATGGACAAACCAGCCAAAAGTATGATGATTCTGCCTTTCATGGCCGTCCTCCCCCCTGCATCATGCCGGGTCAATCCGCCTGCGCCAACCCGGCAGATGCCCCGGTTCCAGCCGGGTGAAATCCCCTGATACCTAAGTCTTAGGGACTTTCGTCCTATGGACGCACACGGGGGCCGAGGGCATGGTTTTGCGCATGGGATTCCCGCGGCTCATCCTGATTGCCTGCGCCGCCGTCCTGGCCGGATCCGGCGCCGGGGCGGACCAGCCGGCACGCGGATCGCCGCCGCCGCCCGACAGCGCCGCCTGGTTCGGCCTGCATTTCATCGACACCTCGACCGAAGGCGCGATAAACGGCGTGCGGGCGGACGAGACCCGCCGCATCGAGATGGCCGAGGCGGTCATCGCCGAGGATCTGCGCAACCGCGGCTTCACCCTGCTGGAGCCGCCGGCCGAGCAGGTGGCCGGGATCAAGAACCTCACGCAATCGAATGGCAGCGACAGCCGCATCGCGCGCGAGCTGGGGGCGCATTACGCGATCTCGGGCGAGGTGCAGAAGGTCTCGAACCTGATCCTGTCGCTGAACCTTTACGTCCGCGACGCCGCCAGCGGCGACACGGTGCGCGCCGGCGTGGTCGACATTCGCGGCAATACCGACGAAAGCTTCCGCCGCGGCTATCTCTACCTGTTGAAAAACATCATCTTTCGGGAGGAATGACGGATGATCCGACTGCTGGCCCTGTCGATCGGTGCGGCCCTGGCCCTGGCCCCCGCGGCCGAGGCGCATGGCCCGCCGCGGCTGAAGCTGGAGATGCAGCAAAAGCTGGATGCCACCCCGGACGAGGTCTGGGCCGCGATCGGCCGGTTCGACGACATGAGCTGGCACCCGGCCATCGCCAGCCTGGAGCTGACCGGCGACGGCTCGGCCGACCAGCCCGAGACGTCCACCCGCGTTCTGCACCTGAAAGCCGACGCGGGGGATCCGACCATCACCGAGGTTCTTTCGAAATGGCAGCCCGAAAAGCGCTGCTATGCCTATCGCATCACCGAGGTCGAGGTGACGGTGCTGCCGGTGACGAACTATGCCGCGACGCTTTGCGTCCGGGACGAGGGCGGCAAGGCGCTGGTCAACTGGAAGGGCGGCTTCTATCGCGGCTATCCCAACAACGAGCCGCCGCCGGAACTGAACGACGAGGCGGCGATCCAGGCCGTGACCGGCGTCTACCGCGCCGGGCTCGATGCGCTGGCGGAACGGTTCGGCAAGGCCGAGTAGCGGGGTCGCTTACGGGGTGGCGGGGCTGACCGGCTCCAGCCCGCCGCCCTGTTCCTGCCAGCCCTCGATCCCGTCGGGAAACCAGATCACGCCGCGATAGCCCAGCGCCACGGCGCGCTTGGCGGCGTTCCAGCTCATCCAGCAGTCGCGCTTGCAAAAGATCACCAAGGGCGCCGCCTTGTCGCCGCCCGACAGGCGCGCCAGCCCCTCGGCCAGCCGCGCCTGTTCCACGGGGGAGAGCCGCTCGTAGCCGGTGCCGTGCAGCCAGGTCGCGCCCGGAATGGACAGGTGCGGCGGCGCGTTCCACAGCGTGCCTTCGGGCAGGCCCTCGGGGCGGGCGGTGCGCGGCAGCACGTCGACGAAGGGCACGCCGCGGGCATGCAGTTCCATCGCCTCGGCCGCGCCGATCACCTGCGCGCCGGCCAGGGTGGCCGGGGTTTCAGACCGATAGGGCTCGCCATGGAAACCCTGCGGCTCGGGCACCTGAGCCTGGGCCTGGACCGCGCCGGCCACAACGACCGCCAGCGCCGCCCAGGCCTGTCTCATGGTTTCAAGCCCTTGCCGTAATCGTCCAGCAGCGGCACGCCGGCATCGCGCAGGATGGCGTCGATCTCGTCCTGGTGGCGGCGGATCAGGCTGTTCAGCTGCCGCTTCCATTCCTGCTCGTCCAGCCGCACGCCCATGGTGATGCGATAGAACATGCGCGGGCCGCCGGCTTCCTTGAGCAGGGGCGTGAATTGCAGTTCGGGATCGTGCTTGACCAGCGGACCGGCCAGCGGACCCCAGATCACCGCGGCCGCCAGCGCGCCCGATTTCACCTGGGCCAGCATCTCGCCCGCCGGATCCTCGACCCGGCGATCCACGAACAGATCCCAGCCGCGCATGTCCTTGGCCAGCCCCGCCCGCGCCAGGTTGGTCGCCGGCGGCGTGCCCGCCACCACGCCGATCGGATGGCCCTGAAGCGCCGGATCCTCCAACACCTCGACCGAGGCCAGCGGGCTGTCCCGGCGCGTCACGATGCCGTAGGCCGAGGTATAGTAATGGTTGGTGTTCTGCACCATCTCGTCGCCCTGGGCATAGCCGATGACGACATCGCAAAGCCCGGCGCGCAGGGTCTTGCGGATGAAGCCCGGCCCCTGCGGGAACCAGGTATAGGCCACCGGCAGGCCCAGCTTGTCGGCGAAAAGCCGGGCGATGCGGTTCTCGAAACCCTGCTCGTCCTGGGACGACATCGGCACCGCGGCGGGATCGGCGCAGACCCGGAATTCGGTCTTGGACCGCAGGTCGGCGACCTGCGCCGGCGCGGGCAGCGCGGCGCAGGCCAGCAGGGCGGCAAGGGCAAGCGCGCGTCTCATCCGCTCATGCAGGAATCTTCCTGCGCGACAAATTCCTCGGACTTGTCCTCTCTCTTGGCGGGGCGGCCGCGCGGCAGCTCGCCCACCCCCCGCGCCAGCAGATAGGCATAGATGTCGTCGATATAGCACCAGACGTTCTTGTTGGTGCCAAAGGCCGGCATGACCAGGTTGGCGGCCGTGTTGACCTCTTGCTTGCCCGAGGCGGCGATTTCCAGGAAATCGTAATAGCCAAGATTCAGCACCGAGTTCTTCAGCGCCGGCGCATAGGTCGAGCCCTCGCCGTCCGGGCCGTGGCAGACATGGCATTCCGCCGAATAGCGGCGATAGCCCGAGAAGGTCGCCCAATCCACCGTGCCGTCCTCGGCGATCTTGAAGGTGGGGATGTCCTCGGCCGTATACCAGCGGCCGTTCTCCATGTGGTCGGGGGTGATGTCCTGGCCGTTCGGCAGCGCCTGCTTGCCGCCGGCCTCCTGCCCGGCGGGTGCCTCGGCGGCCGGTTGCTGTTGTTGCCCTCCATCGCCCGAGACGGCGGCGGCAGCGCCTGCCCCGGCCTGGGCCGGGGGCGTGTCGGCGGATTGCGCAAGGGCCGTTCCGGTAAGTGCGCCGAT
This sequence comes from Paracoccus sp. FO-3, assembly GCF_006386455.1. Lineage (NCBI taxonomy): Bacteria > Pseudomonadati > Pseudomonadota > Alphaproteobacteria > Rhodobacterales > Paracoccaceae > Paracoccus > Paracoccus sp. FO-3. The sequence goes on from NZ_VCBQ01000002.1 coordinate 40,935, forward strand.
CATGCAGGCGACACCGATCGCCATCAGGCTGGCGGTCGTCTTGCTGGTCATGAATTTCCTCCCTGGCTGTCACCCGAAGATGATGGCTCGCCCCAAGGTTATCCCTGGGGCGGCCAGTTTCGAGTCACAGTTTGCTTTCCGGCACCAAAGTATTAGCCCGGCAGTTCGAACACGGTCAGCTGGCCGCCCAGCTCGGTGTATTGCGACAGCGAGGCATAGCCGCCCACCGCGCCAAGCCCGTCGTTGGGATTGGTCAGGCCCGCCGCAAGGCCGATGCCGGCCCAGCCGCCGACACCCGACAGGATGCCGATATACTGCTTGCCGCCATGTTCGTAGGTCATCACGTTGCCGATGATGCCCGAGGGGGTCTTGAACTTGTAAAGCTCTTCGCCCGTCTGCGCGTCCACCGCCTTCAGATAGCCTTCCAGCGTGCCGTAGAAGACCACGTCGCCCGCCGTCGCCAGGGCGCCCGACCAGACCGAGAACTGTTCCGGGACGGACCACTTGATCTCGCCGGTGGTGTTGTCCCAGGCGATGAAATTGCCCATGCCGCCATGGCTGTTCGGCGCGGGATACATGGACAGCGTGGCGCCGACATAGGGCTGGCCGGCGGTATAGGCCACCCGGAAGGGCTCGTAATCCATGCAGACATGGTTCGTCGGGACATAGAACAGGTTGGTCTTGGGCGAGAAGGCCGCCGGCTGCTGGTCCTTGGTGCCCAGCGCCGCCGGGCAGACGCCGGTGGTGTTCTCGTCCTCGCCGTTCTGGGCGGTCGAGTATTCGGCCACCACGGCCGGGCGGCCATAGGTCTCCGAATTGGGGTCCATGTCGACGCCGGTGGTCCAGTTCACCACCGGGTCGTATTTCTCGGCCACCAGCAACTCGCCCGTCTCGCGGTCGAGCGTATAGGCCAGGCCGTTGCGGTCGAAATGCGTCAGCAGCTTGCGTTCCTGCCCGTCGATGGTCTGGTTGGTCAGGATCATCTCGTTGACGCCGTCGTAGTCCCATTCGTCATGCGGCGTCATCTGGTAGAACCACTTGGCCATGCCGGTGTCGGCATCCCGCGCCATGATGGTCATCGACCACTTGTTGTCGCCCGGCCGCTGCGAGGGGTTCCAGGTCGAGGGGTTGCCGGTGCCGTAATAGACCAGGTTCAGGTCCGGGTCATACGAGAACCAGCCCCAGATCGTACCGCCGCCGATCTTCCACTGGTCGCCCTCCCAGCTGCTGAGCGAGCTGTCGGCGCCGATGGGCTTGCCCAGATGGGTGGTGGTTTCGGGATCGACCAGCAGTTCCTCGTCCGGGCCGGTGGACCAGGCTTTCCACGCCTCGGACCCGTCGGCCAGGTTCAGCGCGGTCATGCGGCCGCGCACGCCGTATTCGCCGCCCGAGACGCCGACCAGGACCTTGTCCTTGACCGGCACCACCGTCGCCGTCAGCGTCTCGCCTATGGCGGGGTCGCCGATCTTGGTCGACCATTTCGCCTCGCCGGTCTTGGCGTCCAGCGCCACCACCGTCGTATCAGCCTGGCCCAGCAGGATCATGCCGTCGGCATAGGAAAGGCCGCGATAGACCGTGTCGCAGCACATCACCGCGATGACGTTCGGATCCTGCTGCGGCTCATAGCGCCACAGGATCTTGCCGTTGTCGTTCAGGTCCAGCGCAAAGACCTTGTTCGGAAAGGGGGTGTGGACATACATCACGTCGCCGATCACCAGGGGCGAGCCCTCGTGCCCGCGCAGCACCCCGGTCGAGAAGGTCCAGGCGACGCGCAAATCCTTGACGTTGTCCTTGTTGATCTGATCCAGGGTCGAATATCGCGTGTTCGCGTAATCGCCCATCTGGATCGCCCATTGCTGGGGCTTGGCGATCTCGGCCAGCACACTGTCATTGGCCAGCACCGCCGTGCCGGACATGAGCAGCGCAAGGCAGGCGCCGTTCATCAGGGTTTTCATGAATTTTCCTCCGCATGCCGGTGATCGCGCTGCTCCTCCTGCGCAAGCACCTTCTGCTGGAAGGTTCGGACCCGGCCGCATTTGCGTCAACGCGGCCGGCAGGGTCACAAGACCAAAGTATTAGGGAAATTCGGCAATAGGTATGGGGTCAATCCCCCCGCCGCCCCTTTCGACAGCTAGCCCAGCCGTTCGGCATGCCAGCGGATGTGGTCCGCCATGAAGGTCTGCACGAAGAAATAGCTGTGGTCGTAGCCCTGTTGCATGCGGAAGGTGCCGGGCTGGCGGCGCTCGGCCATGGCATGGGCCAGCGCCTCGGGCTTCAGCAGGTCCAGGAACTGGTCGCTGGCGCCCTGGTCGATCAGCACCTCGCCGGGATAGCCGCGCTGGCGCATCAGCAGGGTCGAATCGTGGCGTTCCCAGGCGCTGCGGTCCTCGCCCAGATAGGCGGCGAACTGCTTGCGCCCCCAGTCGGATTCGCTGGGATGGGCGATCGGCGAAAAGGCCGAGACGGACTTGTAGCGCTCGGGCAGGGTCATGGCGATGGTCAGCGCGCCATGGCCGCCCATGGAATGCCCGGTGATGCCCTGCGCCTCGCGGTCCAGGGGAAAGTTGCCGAAGACCAGTTCCGGCAGTTCGTGGGTGATATAGTGCCACATGCGGAAATGCGGCGCCCAGGGGGCCTGGGTCGCATCGACATAGAAGCCGGCGCCCTGGCCCAGGTCGTAGGCCTCGTCATTGGCCACGCCCTCGCCGCGCGGCGAGGTGTCGGGAAAGATCACCGCGATGCCGTATTCCGCCGCCCATTCCTGCGCGCCGGCCTTGGTCATGGCGTTCTCATGCGTGCAGGTCAGGCCCGACAGATACCACAGCACCGGCACCTTGCCGTATTCGGCCTGCGGCGGCAGGTAGACGGCAAAGGTCATCGGCGTGCCGGTCGCCTGCGACTGGTGGCGATAGACGCCCTGGATGCCGCCGAAGCTGCGGTTTTCCGATACGGTTTCATAGGCCAGACTCATGGCTCAATCCCTCTTGTCAGGTCGTGGAACATGGCCGGTGCATCGGCACGGGCCATGCCGGGGCCGAAGAAACGCGGCGGGCAGCCGGCCGGCAATATCGAAACCGGCTTTCTGCCACGAATGAACGGTGCCGGCAGGGCCGCGACGGCGAAATCGCCGCGGGCGCGGGCGCAATTCCGACAGCGGCCCGTCGCCACGTTGCCGGATGTCGGCGGCGACCCGGCTGGCAGCCTGGGCTTGCGCATGGCCGGGTCCATAGGCCGCGATGGCGAAATCCACCCGGTCGCGCAGGGCGTGCCGCCAGCCCGGCGCCGTGGCGAAAGCCCCGCGCGACCAGGCTGGCCTGGGCGACAGGCGGGACGGACCAGCATGTCTGCTGTCCCGCCCCCGCCATCAACGCGGTCCCGTCACTTCAGCTCGTCCACCGAGCGGATGACCTTGCCCAGAAGGCCATAGTCCAGCGCCTCTTGCGTGTTCAGCCAGAAGTCGCGCTGGGTGTCCTTTTCGATCCGCTCGACGGTCTGGCCGGTCGCCTCGGCAAAGATCTGGTTCAGCCGGTCGCGCATCAGCCGCACCTGCTCGGCCTGGATCATCATGTCGGTCGAGGTGCCGCCGATCCCGCCCGAGGGCTGGTGGATCAGAAAGCGGGTGTTGGGCAGGCAATAGCGGTTTGCCTTCTCCGCGCCGACGAAGATCAGCGCCCCGGCCGAGGCGACCCAGCCCGAGCCGATGGTGCGCACGGTCGGGCGGATGAACTTGATCACGTCATGGATCATGTCGCCCGATTCGACATGGCCGCCGGGGGACGAGATCAGCATGTTGATCGGGTCTTCGCTGTCCTCGGCCAGGGCCAGCAGATGCGCGACGGTGCGCTGCGCCAGCTTGTCGGTGATCGGCCCGGCGACGATGACCGTGCGCGACTTGAAGTAGAGCTTGCCGATCTTGTCGCCCTCGGGCAGGCCGAGGCCCTCGTCCTTCGAGCCCTCCTGGCGGCGCTCGTCTTCGTCGTCGTCATCGTCGTCCAGGCGGATGTGCTGTGCCATGATCGGTCCTTTCATGTTGACGGCGGGGCCGGTCGCCCGCCCCCGCCGTCCTTTTACCTAAGCAGCCCTTGACGATCAGTAAAGCACGACCGAGCGGATGGATTCGCCCGCATGCATCAGGTCGAAGCCCTTGTTGATCTCGTCCAGCGTCAGGGTGTGGGTGATCATGGGGTCGATCTCGATCTTGCCGTTCATGTACCAGTCGACGATCTGCGGCACGTCGGTGCGGCCGCGGGCGCCGCCGAAGGCCGTGCCCTTCCAGACCCGGCCGGTGACCAGCTGGAACGGGCGGGTGCTGATTTCCGCCCCCGCCGGCGCCACGCCGATGATGATCGACTGGCCCCAGCCGCGATGCGTGCATTCCAGCGCGTCGCGCATCACCTTGACGTTGCCGGTGCAGTCGAAGCTGTAGTCGGCGCCGCCGATCTGGTCGAAGGGCGTCTTGGTCAGGTTCACGATCTCCTGCACCACGTTGTCGCAATTCTTCGGGTTGATGAAATGCGTCATGCCGAAATGCTCGGCCATCGGCTTCTTGTCGTCGTTCAGGTCGACGCCGATGATCATGTCCGCGCCGGCCAGCCGCAGGCCCTGCAGCACGTTCAGCCCGATGCCGCCCAGGCCAAAGACCACCGCCTTGGCGCCGATTTCCACCTTGGCGGTGTTGATCACCGCGCCGATGCCGGTGGTGACGCCGCAGCCGATGTAGCAGATCTTGTCGAAGGGCGCGTCCTCGCGCACCTTGGCCACCGCGATTTCCGGCAGCACGGTGTAGTTCGAAAAGGTCGAGCAGCCCATGTAGTGAAAGATCGGCGTACCGTCGAGCATGCTGAACCGGCTGGTTCCGTCCGGCATCAGGCCCTGACCCTGGGTAGCGCGAATGGCGGTGCAGAGGTTGGTCTTGCCCGACAGGCAGGACGCGCATTGCCGGCATTCGGGCGTGTAGAGCGGGATGACATGATCGCCTGGCTTGACCGAGGTGACGCCCGGGCCGACCTCGACCACCACGCCCGCGCCCTCATGGCCCAGGATCGAGGGGAAGAGCCCCTCGGGATCGGCGCCCGACAGGGTGAATTCGTCGGTGTGGCAGATGCCGGTGGCCTTGATCTCGACCATCACCTCGCCGGCCTTGGGGCCTTCCAGGTTGACCTCCATGACCTCCAGCGGCTTGCCGGCTTCCAGCGCGACGGCGGCACGGGTTCTCATGTCTTCTTCTCCTTCGGTGACGGCCCTTGGCCTGCGGTTTTCTCATGGTTTCGGGGGCCGGTAAACCGACCCCCGCAATTGTCGCGGCCAAGCCGGCGCTCAGGCCGCAAGCGCGCCGGACCGCTTGGCGATATGGGTGGCGATCGCATCCATCAGCGGCGGCGAAAGCGCGTCATAGGGTTCCAGCCCCAATTCGCGCAGCCGGGCGCGGATCGCCTCCATCCGGCTGGGATCGACGCCCGATTCGATGATCGAGCTGACGAAGGCGGCAAATTCCGGCGCCGCCCAGCCATCCTCGTCCGAAAGCTCGGTATGGACGAAATCCAGCCCGTAGAAGGGATGGTCGCGGTTCTCGATCCGGCCATACATATGCACGCCGCAATCGCGGCAGCGATGGCGCTGGATCGGCGCCTCGGCATTGACGATCTCCAGCTTCTCGGCGCCCTCCAGCACCTCGACCGCATCGCGGCCGACCACGGCCACCTGGGAAAAGATCGCGCCCTCGGGCTTCCAGCACTTGGTGCAGCCGCAGACATGGTTATGCGCGGTCTGCGCCCGGATCGCGACCCGGACCGGGTTGGTGCTGCATTTGCAATGCAGCGTGCCGCCCGAGAAGCCGGGCTGCGCGGGCTTGATGCCATTGTCGACTGCGGGGTGGATCTTCACCCCCGATGTGTCCACCATGTTCCAGTTCCTCCCCTCAGAGCCATGCGCCGAAGTTTGCGCCGTGGCCGCGCAGGAACAAGTGGGCAAAAGGTTGTATTGCCTCGCGGCTCAAAGCTCGGGGCGGGTGACCAGCCAGGCGGCGATGGCGGTGCAGGCCAGCACCTGGACGGCGATGAAGCGCATGTCCAGCCCCAGCCAGACCGCCCAGGCGACCCCGGCGGTCATGCCGGCCACCGCCCAGATCTTGGCGTTGCGGCCGATGACGCCGCGCTTGCGCCAGGCGCGGATCGGCGGGCCGAATCGGGGATGGCGCATGATGCGGGCGCCCAGCCGCGGCGAGGAACGCGCAAAGGCCCAGACCGCGAGCAGCAGGAAGGGCACCGTGGGCAGGACCGGCAGGAAAATCCCGATCGTTCCCAGCGTCAGGGTCAGCCAGCCCATCGAGAGCCACAGGTATCGCATCTTACTCCGCCAGTTCACGCAGGATCGCATTCAGGACGGGCCGCCCCGCCGCCGTCGCCGCCAGCCGGTCGCCCCGCAGCGAGATAAGGCCCAGCTCGGCCAGATTCATCAGCCGGCCCTGCGGCAATTCGGCGCCATGGGCAAGATAGCGCGGAATCTCCAGCCCCTCGACCAGCCGCATGGCCATCAGCAGATATTCCAGCGCCCGGCCCGGCAAGTCCAGCAATTCGCGCTGGCTTTCGCCGTCGCCGCGCGCCTCGACCGCCTCCAGCCATTCGCCCGGCGCCCTGTGCGCCTCGGTCGCCCAGCGGCCCGAGGGCAGCGTCAGGCGGCCATGCGCGCCCGGCCCCACGGCGGCCCAGTCGCCTTGGCGCCAATAGATCAGGTTGTGCCGGCTTTCCGCGCCCGGCCGGGCGTGGTTCGAGATTTCATAGGCCGGCATCCCGGCCGCCGCGCAGATCTCCTGCGTGTCCAGATACATGTCGGCGGAAAGATCCTCGTCCGGCAGGCCCCTGAGCCCGCCTTTCGCGTGGCGGGCGCCGAAGGCGGTGCCCGGCTCGATGGTCAGCTGATAGGCCGAGAGGTGATCGACCGCCATGCCGAGCGCCTGGGTCAGTTCGCGCCGCCAATGCGCGCGGTCCTGGTCCTGGCGGGCATAGATCAGGTCGAAGCTGACCCGCGTGAAACAATCCCGCGCGATGTCGAAGGCGGCGCGGGCCTCGGCCGCCGAATGCATCCGGCCCAGCCGGCGCAGGTCGTCGTCATTGAGCGCCTGCACCCCCATCGAGACGCGGTTGACGCCGCCGTCGGCATAGGCGCGAAAACGGCCCGTCTCGACGCTGGTCGGGTTGGCTTCCAGCGTGATCTCGATGTCATTGGCAAAGGGCCATGCGGCGCGCGCGGCCTCGATCACCCCGGCCACGGTCTCGGGCGCCATCAGGCTGGGGGTGCCGCCGCCGAAGAAGATGCTGTTCAGCACCCGGCCCGGCGTTTCCCGGCCCAGCCGGGCCAGTTCGCGACGATAGGCGGCCAGCCAGCGTCCCTGGTCGATCACGGCCGCGACATGGCTGTTGAAATCGCAATAGGGGCATTTCGCGGCGCAAAAGGGCCAATGCACGTAAAGCCCGAAGCCGCCCGCCCGCCAATCTTCGGCAAGGGCCTGGGCGGGCGCGGTGCTGGCGGCAGGGGCTGGCATGGGCTGGGTCACTCCCGAAAGGCTGTCACTTCGATCTCGATCTTCATTTCGGGTCTGATGAGCCCGGCGACAACCATGGTCGCGGCGGGTAACGCATCCTTCATCGCCTCGCCCAGGACCGGCGCGATCTCGTCCAGGATCGCCGGGTCGGTGATGGTGTATTGCACGCGCACGATGTCTGCGGGCGCGAAACCCGCCTCGGCCAGGGTGGCGAAGATGGTGGCAAAGGCGTTCTGCGCCTGGTCGGCAGCGCTGTCGGGCATGGCCATGGCCGCGTAATCGTAACCCGTGGTGCCCGAGACGAAGCACCACGGCCCCTTCACCACCGCGCGGCTGTAACCCAGCGCCGTTTCGAAGGGCGAGCCGGTCGAGATCCTATGCAAACAGCGTCTCCAGCTTGCGAAAGGCGCGGGCGCGGTGGCTGATGGCGTTCTTCTGCTCGGGCGGCATCTCGGCATAGGTCGCGTCATGGCCGTCGGGCACGAAGATCGGGTCGTAGCCATGGCCCTGCTGCCCGCGCGGCGGCCAGACCAGGCGACCGGGCGCGACGCCCTCGAAGATCTCCTCGTGACCATCGGGCCAAAGCAGGACCAGCGTGGCGCGGAACTGGGCGGTGCGCGGCTCGGGGACGCCGCGCTCGTCCAGCTCGCGCCAGGTGCGGGTCATGGCCTGCATGAAGTCGCGGCCCTGCGGGGTCTCGGCCCAGTCGGCGGTATAGACGCCGGGCGCGCCGTCCAGCCCGTCCACGGTGATGCCGCTGTCGTCGGCCAGCACCGGCAGGCCGGTCGCCTGCATGGCGGCGCGGGCCTTGATGCGGGCGTTGCCGATGAAACTGTCCTCGGTCTCGGCCGGCTCGGGCAGGCCCATCTCGCCGGCCGACGTCACCTCGATGCCGTGCGGGGCCATCATGGCGCGGATCTCGTCCAGCTTGCCCCGGTTGTGGGTGGCGACCAGCAGCTTCCTTTCGGTCAGCCGGCGCATTGGACGGCCTCGGTCTGGGCGCGGACCAGCGCGGCGACGCCGGCTTCGGCCAGGTCGAGCAGCTGGTTCATCTCGGGGCGCGAGAAGGTCGCGCCCTCGGCCGACATCTGCACTTCGATCAGCCGCCCTGCCCCGGTCATGATGAAATTGCCGTCGGTGCCGGCCTCGCTGTCCTCGGCATAGTCCAGGTCCAGGATCGCCTGCCCGGCATAGATGCCGCAGGACACCGCGGCGACATGGTCCATGATCGGGTCGGTGGTGACGATCCCGGCCTTCAACAGCCGGTTCATCGCCAGGCGCAGCGCCACCCAGCCTCCGGTGATCGCGGCGCAGCGGGTGCCGCCATCGGCCTGGATCACGTCGCAGTCGATGACGATCTGCCGTTCCCCCAGCGCGCGCCGGTCCACCCCGGCACGCAGCGCGCGGCCGATCAGGCGCTGGATCTCCTGCGTGCGGCCGGACTGCTTGCCCGCCGCCGCCTCGCGCCGGTTGCGGCTGTTGGTGGCCCGCGGCAGCATGCCGTATTCCGCCGTCACCCAGCCCTGCCCCGAGCCCTTGAGGAAGGGCGGCGCCTTTTCCTCGATCGTGGCCGAGCAGAGCACGCGGGTATCGCCGCAAGAAATCATGCAGGAACCCTCGGCATGGCGCATGATGCCCGTTTCGATTGAAATCGGGCGCATATCACTTAAATTCCGGCCAGAGGGACGCATCTTTCATTCCTTTCGGGGGTTTTGCCGTTCAGATACAGGTCCGAGGCCCCCGACCGCAACCCGAGAACGTCCTGACAGGATGCCGATGCCTGAAACCGCGCTGCTTTCCGATCTCAACAACCGCTCGCGCGAAGTCTTTCGCCGGGTCGTCGAAGCCTATCTTGCCACCGGCGAGCCCGTCGGCTCGCGCACGCTGACCCGCGAGATGTCCGAAAAGGTCAGCGCCGCGACGATTCGCAACGTGATGCAGGACCTGGAACTGCTGGGCCTGCTGGACCACCCGCATATCTCGGCCGGGCGCATGCCCACGCAGCTGGGGCTGCGGTTGTTCGTGGACGGGCTGATGGAGGCCGGGCCGGTCGCCGCCAGCGACCGCGAGATGATCGATGAGACGCTGGGCAACGACAGCGGCAATACCGGCGTCATGCTGGACCGGATCAGCACCGCGCTGTCGGCCCTGACCCAGGGCGCCTCGCTGGTGCTGATGCCCAAGCAGGAAGCGCCGGTCCGGCACATCGAATTCGTCAGCCTGGCCCCGGACCGCGCGCTGGTGGTGCTGGTCTTTGCCGACGGCCGGGTCGAGAACCGGGTCTTTGCCCCCCCGCCCGGCCATACCGCCAGCTCCATGCGCGAGGCGGCGAATTTCCTGAATGCCGTGGCGGAAGGTCGCACCCTGGCCGAGCTGCGCCGCAGCATCGCGCAGGAAATCCAGGCCAGCCGGCAAAAGCTGGACAGCATCGCCGCGGCGCTGGTTTCCTCGGGCCTGGCGCTGTGGGAGGGCGAAAGCAGCGATCCGCGGCTGATCGTGCGCGGCCGTGCCAATCTTCTGGCGCATGAGCTGGCTGACCTGGACCGGATCCGCAGCCTGTTCGACGACCTGGAACGCAAGCGCGACATCGCCGAATTCCTGGAACTGGCCGAACAGGGCGAGGGCGTGCGCATTTTCATCGGCTCGGAGAACAAGCTTTTTTCACTTTCCGGTTCCTCTCTCGTCGTTTCGCCCTATATGAATGCCGACCGAAAGATTGTTGGCGCGGTCGGCGTCATCGGTCCGACGCGGCTGAACTATGGCCGCATCGTGCCGATCGTGGATTATACTGCGCAGCTTGTCGGCCGGTTGATTTCGGGCCGGAAAGGATGATGAGGACATGACGAAGGAAAACCCGAACGGCAGCCCGCTGGATGAGGAGATCATCGACCCCCCGGCGGATGACGAACCCTCGGCCGGGGTCGAGGCGCTGATCGCCGAGCGGGACGAATACCGCGACCGCTTCATGCGCGCGCTGGCCGATGCCGAAAACGCCCGCAAGCGGGCCGAGAAGGATCGCCGCGACGCCGAGCAATACGGCGGCTCCCGCCTGGCGCGCGACCTGCTGCCGGTGCATGACGCCCTGACCCGCGCGCTGGATGCCGCCGGCGACGAGCAGCGCGCCGCAGCGGCAGCCCTGATCGAAGGCGTCGAGCTGACCCTGCGCGAGCTGAACAACGTCTTCGCCAAGCATGGCATCAAGGTCATCACCCCGGCCCTGGGCGAGAAATTCGATCCCCAGCAGCACGAAGCCATGTTCGAGGCCCCGGTTCCGGGCACCATGGCCGGGAACATCATCCAGGTCATGGACAACGGCTTCATGCTGCATGACCGCCTGCTGCGCCCGGCCAAGGTGGGCGTCAGCTCCACCCCCGCAAGCTGAGCCGATTGCGCTGAAAAACGCGAAACCCCGGAGTCGCCTCCGGGGTTTTTTTCTTGGCTTTATAGCAAGTCTAGGGGGCTTATTGCCGCCCTATACCAGATATTGTGGTCAGTTGCCCGCAAGGATCTGGCAAATCCGGTCAAGCTGATCCAGGTCGCGATAGGTGATAACGACCTGACCGCCATCGACTCCGGCATGGTTGATCGCCACCTTCATTCTCAGATGCGCGGTCAGATCGCCTTCCAGCGCGCGGGTGTCAGCGTCCTTTTCCTGCCTGGAGCCCTTGGGCTTCTGCGCCTTGGAGCCTTCGGCCTGGCGACGGACCAGATCCTCGGTCTCGCGCACCGACAGGTTCTTTTCGATCACCTTCCGCGCCAGTTCGACCGGGTTCGCGGCGGTGATCAGGGCTCGGGCATGCCCGGCCGTCAGCTTGCCTTCCTTGAGCCAGGCCTGCACCTGTTCTGGCAGGTTCAGCAAGCGCAGCAGGTTGGCGATATGGCTGCGGCTTTTGTTCAGCGCCTCGGCCAGCTTTTCCTGGGTATGGCCGAACCGGTCCATCAGTTGACGATAGGATGCCGCCTCTTCGATCGCATTCAGGTCGGCGCGCTGGATATTCTCGACGATGGCGACTTCCAGCACCTCGGTATCGTCCAGCTCGCGGACGATGACGGGAACCTCGTGAAGCTGGGCGATCTGCGCGGCGCGCCAGCGGCGCTCGCCGGCGACGATCTGGTAAAGGCCGCGATCCGACGGATGCGGACGGACGATCAGCGGCTGCAACATGCCGCGCGTCCTCAGCGAACCGGCCAGTTCCTGCAAGGCCTCGGGGGCAAAGCTGCGGCGGGGCTGGTCCGGGTTCGGGGTCAGCTGCTCGACCGGAAGGATCTGCCGCGGCGCGGGACGTTCGGACGGAATCAGGTCGACATCGGCCATCAGGGCCGAAAGACCACGGCCCAGACCGCGCTTTTCAAGCTTGTTCTCTGCCATGATTCCTCCTCAGGCGGTCGCGAGTTGACGGGACAGGAACTCGGTCGCCAATTCGCGATAAGCGTGGCTTCCCTTGGAGTTCGGATCGTATTGCAGCACCGGCATGGCATGGGATGGCGCCTCGGACAGCCGGACGTTGCGCGGAATCACCGTGCGATAGACCAGACCGGAAAGCGTATTGCGCGCATCCGCCTCGACCTGCTGCGACAGGTTGTTGCGATTGTCCGCCATGGTCAGCAACACGCCCTCGATCCGCAGGTCGGGATTGGCGGTCTGGCGCACCTCGCGCACGGTCATCAGCAGCTGCGACAAGCCCTCGAGCGCATAGAATTCGGCTTGCAGCGGCACCAGCACGCTGTCCGAAGCCACCATGGCATTGACGGTAAGAAGGCCAAGCGCGGGCGGGCAATCGATCAGGATATAGTCCAGCTCCGAAGGAACCGTCAGCTTGCGCCGCAACAGCTGGGTTCGTCCGGGACGATTGGACAGCTCAAAATCGGCCGAAGCCAGGTCGCGATTGGACGGCACAAGGCGAAGATTGGCGATGGCTGTGTCGCGCAGCGTCTCATCCAACCCCTGCTCGCCGGTCAGCAGGTCGTAAGAGGTCAGAACCCGATCTTCCAGCGCCACGCCCAGCCCGGTCGAAGCGTTTCCCTGCGGATCAAGGTCTATGATCGCGACCCGCTGGCCCTGCTCGGCCAGGGCGGCGCCAAGATTGATCGCCGTGGTGGTCTTTCCCACCCCGCCCTTCTGGTTTGCAACGGCAATGATGCGTGTGTCATGCATGGCGAATTTCCGTGATTTCCAGAATGGCCGCGTCAGGATCGGTCGCGCTTTGGTGGGGCTTTAGTTCGAATTTCCAATCGGTTCGCGCCTGAGCGACCTCATCTTGCCAGTTTCGGCCTTTCATCAGCCATGCCGTTCCCGATGCGCTCAGGTGCCGGTCTACATATGCCATGAGCAGCGGAAGCGGGGCAAGGGCCCTTGCGCTGATATTGGCGGCATCAAGCCTATCCAGCGCCTCGATGCGCTTGCATATCACCCGCGCGCGGGGCAGCGCCAATTCGCGCACCACGTTGCGCAGGAATGCAGCCTTGCGCTGATCGCTTTCGACCAGGGTCAGATCCAGGTCAGGCCGCATGATCGCCATGACGATACCGGGAAAACCGCCGCCGCTGCCAAGGTCGACCCAATTTTCCGGGCCATTTCTGGCCATTTCGGCCAGTTGCAGGCTGTCTGCGACATGCCGCGTCTCGATCTGGTCCAATGTGGACGGCGCAATCAGGTTGATGGCCGGGTTCCACTTTCGCAGCAGTTCCGCATAGGCGGTGAGGCGCTCTGTTTCACGTGAAACACTCATCAAGCCGTTTTCCGCTCGCCGGTTCGGATCACGGCAAGGATGAGCGTCAGCGCCGCGGGCGTCATGCCTTCGATGCTTGCAGCCGCTGCCAGGGTTGCGGGGCGATATTTGTTCAGCTTGGACTTGAGTTCGTTGGAGAGGCCGGAAAGTGCGTCATAGTCGAACCCGGCCGGAATAGCGACCGATTCCTCCTTGCGCAGCAGTTCGGCATCCTTGCCCTGGCGGTCCATGTATTGATGATACAGCGCATCTGCCGCCAGCTGTGCAATGGTAGCCTGGTCGTGCGACAAAAGCTCTTCGTCCAGCGCAAGGACCTGATTCTGCGGTATTTCCTGCTGGGCAAGCAGCGCAAACAGACTGCGCCGAGCGCCGTCTTGCCGCACTTCGATCCCCGCGCGGGAAAGCTCCGTGGGCGTGAAACTGACGGATTCCGCCCGGCGGCGAGCTGCCGAATAGCGACGCATCTTTTCAGAGAACGCTTCCTGGCGGGCCTGAGCCACGCAACCGGTCCCGATCCCCAGCGGGGTCAGGCGCTGATCGGCATTGTCAGCCCGCAAGGACAGGCGAAACTCGGCGCGAGAGGTGAACATGCGGTAAGGTTCGCTGACCCCGCGCGTGGTAAGGTCATCGATCATCACGCCGATATAGCTTTGGGAGCGGCTGAAATGCAGGCTCTCCCGCCCCTGCGCCTTCAATGCGGCGTTAAGGCCAGCCACCAATCCCTGCGCTGCCGCCTCCTCATAGCCGGTCGTCCCGTTGATTTGCCCGGCAAGAAACAGCCCCGACAGGGCCTTGGCCTCCAGCGCCGGCGTCAGCGCACGCGGATCGACATAGTCATATTCCACAGCATAGCCGGGTTGCACGATTTCCGCCGCTTCCAGGCCACGGATCGAGCGGACATAGGCAAGCTGCACCTCTTCCGGCAGAGAGGTCGAAATGCCGTTCGGATAGACCAGATCGCTGTCCAGGCCCTCGGGTTCCAGGAAGATCTGGTGCGAATTCTTGTCGGCAAACCGGACGATCTTGTCTTCGATCGAAGGGCAATAGCGCGGCCCCACCCCATCGATCCGGCCGCCATACATGGCCGACCGAGCAAGATTGTCACGAATGATGCCGTGGGTGTCCGGGTTCGTATGGGTGATCGCGCAGCTGATCTGCTGCACCTCCGGGCCGGAGGACAGGTATGAAAACATCACCGGCTCGTCGTCACCCGGCTGCTCATCCAGGCTTTCCCAGTCGATGCTGCTGCGGAGAATGCGCGGAGGCGTGCCGGTCTTCAGCCTGCCCAGCGGCAGGTTGAGCGGGCGAAGCGACGCCGCGAGCCGCACCGATGCCGACCCGCCCCAGCGGCCGGCGGGGCGAGTGATCTCGCCTATGTGAATCAACCCGTTAAGAAAGGTTCCCGTGGTCAGGATGACCTGCCGTGCCTGCAGTTCCGTGCCATCGGCCAGACGCAAGCCATGAACCACAGCCCGCTCATGCAGCAACTCAGCAGCTTCGCCCAGCACCAGCGTCAAGCGGGCTTGTTCGGCCACCGCCCGCGCTGCAGCCGCTCGATAAAGCTTGCGATCGGCCTGCGCGCGCGGTCCCTGGACGGCAGGCCCTTTGCGCCTGTTCAGCAAGCGGAACTGAATGCCTGCAGCATCGGCCAGCCTTCCCATGACCCCGTCGAGCGCGTCGATTTCCCGCACCAGATGGCCTTTGCCCAGCCCGCCGATTGCAGGATTGCAGGACATCGTTCCGATATCGTCCTGATTCAGCGTTATCAGCGCGGTTTCGGCGCCCATGCGTGCGGCCGCCATGGCCGCTTCCACACCGGCATGACCTCCACCAATCACGATTACGTCGTATTGTTTCACGTGAAACCCTACTTTCCGATGCAGAAGGAACTGAAGATCTCGTCAAGATAATCCTCTGCCCCCACACGTCCAACCATCATCGCCAATGCCTGCGCCCCTTGGCGCAAGGCTTCGGCAAGAAACTCCGGCGCCATGTCGTGATCGACCTCCAGGGCCGACAGGGCGCGCTGCAAGGCTTCCGCCTGCCTTTTATGCCCGACCAGCCCGGTATCCGCCGCCCTGACTCGCAAGCGATCATAAACCAGATCCAGAAGCTCGGCGACCCCTTCCCCGGTCAGCCCGGAGATCGAGATCCCCTCGCCCCGGCCCAGATCCGCCTTGGCGCGGACGACAATGTCGCCCGCTGTCGCCGCATCGGCAATCCCGTCGACCGTAAGGTGGATACGCAAGTCGGCCTCGGCCGCTCTCTGCAATCCCCGCGCAACCCCCATGGCCTCGACCGGATCGCTGCTTTCACGCAAGCCGGCCGTATCCAGGAAGGTCACCGGCAAGCCGCGCAGATCGGTATGGAGTTCCAGGATATCGCGGGTCGTCCCCGCGACCTCGGACACCAAGGCGATGTCACGCTGGCCGATCCGGTTCAGCAGCGTCGATTTCCCGGCATTCGGCGGCCCAACGATCGCCACCACATAGCCCTGCCGCAAGCGTTCGGTGGCGGGATAGCCTGCCAGCATCAGCCGAATATCAGCGCGAACCGCCGCAATCAGGTCCAAAGCCTCGGGCGGAACCTCTTCGGGCACTTCTTCATCCGCGAAATCGATGCTGGCTTCGATCAGGGCTCCGGCGCGAACCAGCTTGGCGCGCAATTCGTCGGCTTTGCGCCCCAACTCGCCTTCTGTCGCCCGCATCGCCAGCTTGCGCTGCGCTTCCGTCTCGGCGGACAGCAGATCGGCCAACCCCTCGGCTTCAGCCAGGTCCATGCGGCCGTTGAGAAAGGCGCGCTTGCTGAACTCACCCGCCTCGGCCCTTCGCAGCCCTCGCGACAGAAGTGCCTGCGCCAGCCGGTTGGCGATCACCGGGGCACCGTGCAGGTGCAACTCGGCCACTTCCTCGCCGGTAAAGCTATGGCCTTCCTCGAACCAGAGGACCAGGGCGCGGTCGATCAGATCCTCGCCGTCCCGCAGCGCCCGCAAGGCCGCCAGGCGCGGCGTCGCCACCGGCCCGGCCAGGGATTCCAGGGTCGCACGCGCCTTCGGTCCGCTCAGGCGGACGACGGAAACCCCCCCTCGGCCGGGCGGGGTCGCCTCGGCAAAGATCGTATCCACCGCATCCTCCGCGCCGTCAGGCGTTCATCGAATCGAAGAATTCGCTGTTGGTCTTGGTCTGCTTCAGCTTCGAGATCAGGAATTCGATCGCATCGGTGGTGCCCATCGGGTTCAGGATGCGCCGCAGCAGATAGGTCTTTTGCAGATCCTTGGCATCGACCAGCAGCTCTTCCTTGCGGGTGCCGGATTTCAGGATGTCCATGGCCGGGAACACGCGCTTGTCGGCCACCTTGCGGTCCAGCACGATCTCGCTGTTGCCGGTGCCCTTGAATTCCTCGAAGATCACCTCGTCCATGCGCGAGCCGGTGTCGATCAGGGCCGTGGCGATGATGGTCAGCGAGCCGCCTTCCTCGATGTTGCGCGCCGCGCCGAAGAACCGCTTCGGCCGCTGCAAGGCATTCGCATCGACGCCGCCGGTCAGAACCTTGCCCGAACTGGGCACGACGGTGTTGAAGGCCCTACCAAGTCTTGTGATCGAGTCCAAAAGGATCACAACATCTCGTTTATGTTCGACCAGGCGCTTGGCTTTTTCGATCACCATTTCCGAAACGGCGACATGGCGGCTGGCCGGTTCGTCGAAGGTCGAGGAAATCACCTCGCCCTTGACGGAACGCTGCATGTCCGTCACCTCTTCCGGCCGCTCGTCGATCAGCAGCACGATCAGGTAGCATTCGGGATGGTTCTTCTCGATCGAATGGGCGATGTTTTGCAGCAGCACCGTCTTGCCGGTACGCGGCGGCGCCACGATCAGCGAACGCTGGCCCTTGCCGATCGGCGCCACCAGGTCGATGATCCGGGCGGAGCGGTCCTTGATGGTCGGATCCTCGATTTCCATCTTCAGCCGCTCGTTCGGGTAAAGCGGCGTCAGGTTGTCGAAGGCGACCTTATGGCGGGCCTTCTCGGGGTTCTCGAAATTGATCTTCTCGACCTTGGTCAGGGCGAAATAGCGCTCGTTCTCGCCGGGCGCGCGGATCACGCCCTCGACCGTGTCGCCGGTGCGCAGGCTGTGCTGGCGGATCATGTCGGGGCTGACGTAGATGTCGTCGGGACCGGGCAGGTAGTTCGCCTCGGGCGAGCGCAGGAAGCCGAAGCCGTCCTGGACCACCTCCAGGACGCCGTCGCCGCCGATCTCGAAGCCTTCCTCGGCATGTTCCTTGAGGATCGAGAACATCATCTCGCCCTTGCGCATGGTCGAGGCGTTCTCGATCTCCCATTCCTCGGCCATGGCCAGCAGGTCGGCCGGGCTCTTGGCCTTGAGATCGGACAGGTTGAGGCGTTCTTCGGTCATGTCTAGCCTATGGGCACGCGCTGTCCGACGCATGATCGGCCCGCGCAGAAACTGTGTCAGGAAAAATCCGCCGGACGGCGGATGCGGGTCACATAGGCATTATCGGCGCGCGAGTCAATTCTTCTAGAATTTCACGATCACCGACAGCACGATGATGACCATCAGCAGCGTCGGCACCTCGTTCATCATCCGGTAGCGCCGGCCGCTCAGCCCCTGGCCCAAGAGCAGCGCCTTGCGCTGGCCGGCCAGCCACATGTGAAACCAGGTCATCCCCAGCACGCCGGCCGCCTTGGTCCAGGGCCAGATCATCGTCCAGTCCACGATACCCGGCGTCAGCACCAGCGCCAGGCCCGCGATCCAGGTCACGATCATCGCCGGATTCATGATCATCCGCAGCAGCTTGTCCTCCATGATCTGGAAGGACTGCACCGGTTCTTGCCCGATATGGCCGCGCTCGGCGTGATAGACGAACAGCCGCGGCAGATAGAACAGCCCTGCCATCCAGGAAAGCACCGCCATGACATGCAGGGCTTTGATCCAGGGGTAAGCAAGGGGCAGGAAATCGTTCATGGCACACCTCCGGCGCCATCTCTCTATCAAAAATAAAGGAAGATAAAGAAAGGATGATGTTGTGGTTGGGGCTGTGGATGACTGGAAATCTTCGCTCCGCGCCGACATTCCCCAACTCACGCCGCTTGGGGAAAAAAACATTGTTAACGATTTGTTAACGAAAAAACCAAAGATAAACAGCAGGATAGGAAAAAACCGTCTGTGGATAAGTTTGTGAAAATTTTTCTTTTCCACAGCTTGTGGGTGATTTCCGCCCGGTTATCGACATGTGGAGAAGCCGCATCCGTTCCCGCTCTGTCCCGCGGGGTCATCCACGGGCGGAAAAAGGCCGCGCAATCTCCACAGATTCGACCCTCCGAGTCGCCGCGGCTTATCCCCAGGCTTATGCCCATGCCTTGCGCGCATCGCGGTCCTGCCCCCGTCCCGCGCCGCTTTGGGCCGGACAGGAGGTCGTGCAAAGCCGCCCGAGGTTCGTTTGCGTCATGCGGGCGTCGCATTTGGCAAGTTACAGCGGGGAAAACGGGTGCAATGCTTTGCGAAGGACGCCCCTTTGTGACGGAATCAAGCCATGCTGAACACAGCTGAAATCCTGGACCAGCTCGCCAACCGGCGGAAGAACTTCTCGCTCAGCCGCGATCTCTACTGCGACGAGGGCGCCTATCACGCCGACCTGGAGAATCTGTGGTATCGCGAATGGCTCTTTGCCATTCCGACCTGCGACATTCCCAAGACTGGCAACCACGCCACCCTGCAGATCGGCGAATATCCGGTGGTGATCGTGCGCGGCGCCGACGGGCAGATCCGCGCCTTCCACAACGTTTGCCGCCACCGCGGCCAGCGGCTGTGCCCCAAGCAGAACGGCACCTCGCCCAAGCTGGTCTGCCCCTATCACCAATGGACCTATGACCTCGACGGCAGGCTTCTGTTCGCCCGCGACATGGGCCCCGATTTCGATCCGTCGCAATTCAGCCTCAAGCCGGTGCATTGCCGGGTCGAGGGCGGCATGGTCTTCATCTGCCTCGCCGACAACCCGCCGGATTTCGAACGGCTGGGCGGCTTCCTGCGCGACTATGTCGGCGCCAGCGACCTGTCGAACGCCAAGGTCGCCTTTACCTCGACCATCGTCGAGAAGGGCAACTGGAAGCTGGTGATCGAGAACAACCGCGAGTGCTACCATTGCGGCGGCAGCCACCCCTCGCTGTGCCGGACCTATTCCGACAACCCGCTGATGACGGTGATGGAGGGGCCGAATGCCGCCTCGCCCGAGATCCTGTCGCATTGGGACCGCTGCGACAAGGCCGGCCTGCCCGCGCGCTTCGTGAACGATCCGGGGATGCAATGGCGCTTTGCCCGCGTGCCGCTGCTGAACAATGCCGAAAGCTTCACCATGTCCACCAAGGCGGCGGTGAACCGGCGCATGGGCATGATCCCGTGGAACGACGCCGGCAGCCTGATGTTCTATCACTTCCCGTCGAGCTGGAACCACTTCCTGCCCGATCATGCCATCGTCTTCCGCCTGCTGCCGATCTCTCCGACCGAGACCGAGGTGACGTCGAAATGGCTGGTCCACAAGGACGCGGTCGAGGGCGTGGACTACGACCTGCAAAAGCTGACCGAAGTGTGGCTGGCGACCAATGACGAGGACCGCCGTGTGGTCGAGGAGAACCAGAAGGGCATCCTGTCCCCGGCCTACGAGCCCGGCCCCTATTCGCCCAACCAGGAAGAGGGCGTGATCCATTTCGTCGACTGGTATGTGCGGCAGATGATGGACCGCCTGTCCCCGCGTCCGGCGATGGCGGCCGAATAATGGCGGTCCTGGTCAAGGCATTCGGCGACCGCCCGTGGAAGGACGACGAGCCGCTGGAATGCGCGATGGTGGTGCCCGAGACCTCGGACACCGCCACCTTCACCTTCCGCGCGCCCTCGGGTTCCTGGTTCGACTACCAGCCCGGCCAGTTCGTCACGCTGGATCTGCCGGTGCCGGGCGGCAACGTGCAGCGGACCTATACCATCAGCTCCAGCCCGTCGCGGCCGCTGTCCATCTCAGTCACCGTCAAGGCGCAGCCGGGCAGCGTCGGAGGGCGCTGGATGATCGACCACCTGCGGCCGGGAATGAGGCTCAAGGCCTTTGGCCCGGCGGGGATCTTTTCCTTCGTCCAGCACGAGGCGCCGAAATACCTGTTCATCTCGGCCGGCTCGGGCATCACGCCGATGATGTCGATGACGACCTGGGCCTGGGATTCGGGCGAGATGCCGGACATCGTCTTCGTCCATGCCGCCCGCGCGCCCGCCGACATCATCTTCCGCCAGCGGCTGGAAGGCATGGCCGACCGGGTGCCCGGCTTGCAGCTGCGCTTCACCGTCGAGGAGGCCGATCCGTTCCGCACTTGGCACGGCTATCGCGGCCGGCTGAACCAGATCATGCTGGGCCTGATGGCGCCGGACTACCTGGAGCGCGAGGTGTTCTGCTGCGGCCCCGAGCCCTTCATGCAGGCGGTGCGCGACATGCTGATCGCGCTGGGCTTCGACATGGAGCGCTATCACCAGGAAAGCTTCGGCGCGCCCATCCGCAACGAGGCCGAGGCCCCGGTGCTGGACGACGTGGTCCCGGACGAGGAAAGCGCCGCCCAGATCACCTTCGAAAGCTCGGGCGTGGTGGCGAAATGTGCCGAGACCGACACCGTGCTGGCGGTGGCCAAGGCCAACGGGCTGAACATCCCCTCGGGCTGCACCTTCGGCCTGTGCGGCACCTGCAAGATCAGAAAGACCGCGGGCGAGGTGCATATGGTCCATAACGGCGGCATCACTGACGAGGACATCGAGGAGGGCTATATCCTGGCCTGCTGCTCGCATCCGATCGGTGCGGTCTCGGTCGAGGTCTGAACTTTCGTTATGCAAGCATAAACATAACGAAATAACAAGAGCTTGGGGGCGCGGCCATGGCCGCGCCTTTTTCGTGCCAAGCTTGACAGAACTACCATACCGCGCGATCCTGACCCCGTACCTATCTCTTCGACAGGCAAAAGGAGGGCACGATGAATATCGACCTCTCGCGGCGCGGTTTCCTGAAACTGGCGGGTGCGGGTGTCGCGGCGACATCGCTGGGGGCCATGGGCTTCGGCGGGGCGGAGGCGGCGGAACAGGCGCATGTGCGTGCCTTCAAGCTGGCCTCGACGACCGAGACGCGCAACACCTGTCCCTATTGCTCGGTCGCCTGCGGCGTCATCATCTATTCCGACGGCGACCTGAAGGCCGGCGAAGAGGCCAGGGTCATCCATATTGAGGGCGATGCCGACCATCCGACCAACCGCGGCACGCTTTGCCCGAAGGGCGCGGCGCTGAAGGATTTCGTCAATGCCGAGACGCGGCTGACCACGCCGCGCATCCGCCGCCCCGGCGCCGCCAGCTTCGAGGAGATTTCCTGGGAAGAGGCGCTGGACAAGATCGCCCGCGCGCTCAAGGACGACCGCGACGCCAACATGGTGCTGGCCAACGACGACGGGGTGCCCGTCAACCGCTGGACCACCACCGGCTATCTGGCGGCCTCGGCCACCACCAATGAAACCGCATGGCTGACCTACAAGACGGTCCGCGCCATGGGGATCGTCGGATTCGACAACCAGGCGCGCGTCTGACACGGCCCCACGGTGTCCAGTTTGGGCCCGACATTTGGCCGTGGAGCGATGACCAACTCCTGGACCGACATCAAGAACACCGACCTCGTGGTCGTCATGGGCGGCAATGCCGCCGAAGCCCATCCCTGCGGCTTCAAATGGGTGACGGAGGCCAAGGCCAATCGCGGCGCCAGGCTGATCGTGGTGGACCCGCGCTTTACCCGCACGGCCTCGGTGGCGGACTACTATGCGCCGATCCGTCCCGGCTCGGACATCGCCTTCCTGATGGGCCTGATCAACTGGATGATCCAGAACGACAAGGTGCAATGGGACTATGTGAAAGCCTTCACCAACGCCGCCTTCATCGTGAAGGACGAGTTCGGCTGGAGCGACGGGCTGTTCACCGGCTATGACCCGGAAAAGCGCGACTATGACAAGTCGAGCTGGGATTATGTCATCGGCGAGGACGGCTTTGCCCAGGTGGACATGACGCTAGAGCATCCGCGCTGCGTCTGGAACCTGCTCAGGGAACATGTCTCGCGCTACACGCCCGAACTGGTCGAGCAGGTCTGCGGCACGCCCAGCGACCGCTTCCTGAAGATCGCCGAGATGATCGGCGAATGCTCGGCCCCCGACAAGACCATGACCTCGATGTATGCGCTGGGCTGGACCCAGCACGCCAAGGGCTCGCAGAACATCCGCGGCATGGCGATGCTGCAGCTGATCCTGGGCAATATCGGCGTCCGGGGCGGCGGGATGAACGCGCTGCGCGGCCATTCCAACATCCAGGGGCTGACCGACATCGGGCTGATGTCGAACCTGATCCCCGGCTACCTGAACATCCCGACCGAGAAGGAGCCGGACTGGCAGACCTACATGTCCAGCCGCAGCTTTACCCCGCTGCGGCCGGGGCAGACCAGCTATTGGCAGAACTATCCCAAGTTCATGGTCAGCTTCATGAAGGCCATGTGGGGCGACGCGGCCACGGCCGAGAACGACTGGGCCTATCACTACCTGCCCAAGCTGGATGTGCCGACCTATGACATCCTGCGCATGTTCGAGCTGATGGATGCCGGCCAGGTCAACATCTATTTCTGCCAGGGCTTCAACCCGCTGCTGTCCTTCCCGAACCGGGCCAAGCTGACCTCGGCGCTGAGCAAGCTGAAGCTCTTGGTGGTCATGGACCCGCTGGCGACCGAAACCGCGCATTTCTGGGAAAACCACGGCGAACACAACGACGTGGACACCGCCTCGATCCAGACCGAGGTGCTGGAACTGCCCTCGTCCTGCTTTGCCGAGGACGACGGCGCGCTGGTCAACTCGGGTCGCTGGCTGCAATGGCACTGGTCGGCGGCGACCCCGCCCGGCCAGGCCAGGCACGACACCTGGATCATGGCGCAGATCTTCCTGCGGGTGAAAAAGCTCTACCAGGACGAAGGCGGGGTTTTCCCCGACCCGATCCTGAACCTGACCTGGGACTATGCCGACCCCGACGAGCCGACGCCCGAGGAACTGGCCAAGGAGCTGAACGGCCGCGCGCTGGAGGATGTGCGCGACCCCGCCGACCCGGCCAAGGTGCTGACCGCCAAGGGCAAGCAGCTGCTGAACTTCAGCCAGTATCGCGACGATGGCACCACCATGGGCGCCTGCTGGATCTATTCCGGCTGCTGGAACGAGGACGGCAACAACATGGCCCGCCGGGACAATGCCGACCCCGACGAGACCGGCGCCTATCCCAACTGGACCTTTTCCTGGCCGCTGAACCGGCGGATCCTCTACAACCGGGCCTCGGCGGATCTGCAGGGCCGGCCCTGGGATCCCTCGCGCAAGCTGCTGGAATGGGACGGCGAGAAATGGACCGGCTATGACGTGCCCGACATCGCCCCCACGGCGAAGCCCGGCGACGTCGGCCCCTTCATCATGAACCAGGAAGGCGTCTCGCGCCTGTTCAGCCGGGGCATGATGCGCGACGGGCCGTTCCCGACGCATATGGAGCCCTTCGAATCGCCCCTTGCCAACGTGTTCAACCCGCAGATGCGCGGCAATCCGGTGGCGCGGGTCTTCGTCGGCGACGCCGAGCAATTCGCCACCAGCGAAGAGTTCCCGATCGCCGCGACCTCGTATCGCCTGACCGAGCATTTCCATTACTGGACCAAGCACAACCGCATCAATGCCGCGCTTCAGCCCGAGTTCTTCGTCGAGATCAGCGAGGAACTGGCGGCCGAGAAAGGCATCCGGCGTGGCGGCTGGGTCCGGGTCTGGTCCAAGCGCGGCGAGGTCAAGGCCAAGGCGCTGGTGACGGGGCGACTGAAGCCGATGCAATGCGGCGACAAGCTGGTGCATGTCATCGGCATCCCGCTGCACTGGGGCTTCATGGGCGCGGCGCGCAAGGGCTTCGGCCCGAACAGCCTGACGCCATTCGTCGGCGACGCCAATGTGGAAACGCCCGAGTTCAAGGCGTTCCTGGTCAATATCGAACCCGCGACAGGGGAGGCGGTGTCATGACGACCGATCCGAACCTCGACAGCCCGCGCACCGCGGTCTCGAACCCGCCGGTGCAACCGATGCAGGCCAACCTGGGGCCGGGCGACGTCGTCCGCGCCTCGGCCACGCCCGACCTGCCGCCGCCGACGCGCGAATTGACGCCGGTGGCCAAGCTGATCGACGTGTCGAAATGCATCGGCTGCAAGGCGTGCCAGTCGGCCTGCGCCGAATGGAACGACACCTATCCCGAGATCGAGCAGAACGTCGGCCTCTACGAGAACCCGCACGACCTGACGCCCGACATGTTCACCCTGATGCGGTTTTCGGAATACGAGAACCCGCAGACCGGCGATTTCGAATGGCTGATCCGCAAGGACGGCTGCATGCATTGCGCCGATCCGGGCTGCCTGAAGGCCTGCCCGGCCCCCGGCGCCATCGTGCAATATTCGAACGGCATCGTGGATTTCATCCACGAGAACTGCATCGGCTGCGGCTATTGCGTGACCGGCTGTCCCTTCAACATCCCGCGCATCAGCCAGAAAACCCATGTCAGCTACAAATGCACGCTCTGCTCGGACCGGGTGGCGGTGGGCCAGGGGCCGGCCTGCGCCAAGGCCTGCCCGACCCAGGCCATCGTCTTCGGCACCAAGGAGGACATGCTGGCCCATGCCGAGGCGCGGGTCGACGACCTGAAGTCGCGCGGCTACGACAATGCCGGCATCTACGACCCGCAAGGGGTGGGCGGCACGCATGTCTTCTATGTGCTGCACCATGCCGACCAGCCCTCGCTTTACTCCGACCTGCCGGAAGAGCCGCGCATCTCTCCGGTGGTCGAGGGCTGGAAGGGTGTCACCAAGACGCTGGGCCTGGCCGCGATCGGCGCCGCGGCCATCGGCTCGGTCCTGCACGGGCTGATGACGCGCGCCAACAAGGTCTCGGCCGAGGATGAAACCCATGCCGAGCAACTGGTCGAGGGGCGTGACCCCCCGGTTCCGCCGGGAAGGGAGGTGCTGTGATGGCCAAGCGCATGTTCTCCGAAGCGGGCGACCATATCGAAAGCCGCCGCCCGGTGACGGTCAGCCGCTATCGCGGCATCACCCGGCTGAACCATTGGGTGACGGCGGCCAGCCTGATCGCGCTGCTGCTGTCCGGCCTGGCGCTGTTCCACCCCTCGCTCTACTTCCTGACCGGGCTGTTCGGCGGCGGGCAGATGACGCGCTGGCTGCATCCCTTCGTGGGCGTGCTGCTGTTCTTCAGCTTCCTTCTGCTCTTCCTGCAGATGTGGCGGCTGAACCTGCCCCGCCCCGAGGACCGCACCTGGGTCAGCCGTATCGGCGAGGTCGTCCGCGGCGAAGAGGAAAAGCTGCCCGAGCTTGGCAAATACAATGCCGGGCAGAAATTCGTCTTCTGGGCCATGTCGGTGCTGATCGTGGTGCTGATCGTCTCGGGCGTGATGATCTGGCAGGAATATTTCCCGCATCTGGTCTCGATCCCGGTGCGGCGCTGGGCGGTGCTGGTGCATGCGGTGGCGGCGGTCGCGATCATCCTGACCTTCATCCTGCACGTCTATGCGGCGATCTGGACCCGCGGCACCATCCGGGCCATGACCCGCGGCACCGTGACCGGCGGCTGGGCCTGGCGGCACCATCGCAAATGGCTGCGCGAAGTGGCTGGACGCGAGGGCGGCGGCCCGGCAGAGTAGGCGCAAGCGACCCGAAAGGAAGCCATGTCCACCGCCCTGAAACCCGATTCCGCGATGATCGGCGGCGTCGCCAAGGTTCCCCTGGCCCGCCTGCCCGATCCTGCGGCGCTGTTCTCGACCCGCGCCGAGCGGTTCGATTTCCTGGCCGGCCACAGCCCGAACCTTGCGCCTTACCTGCGTTTCCTGGCCGGGCTTTGCCGGGCGCAGGCTGATCTGGCGCGCGAATTGCCGCCGCCCGACCCGCCGCCGTCCCAGCGGATCGAACTGGCGCGGGCCAGCCGCATGCCGCCGCTGGACCGCAACGCCATGCGCGAGGGGCTGGCGCAGGCGCTGCCCTTGCTGCTTGGGCGGCTGGCGGCGCTGGACATGCCCGAGCCTGCGCGGCTGGCGCTGGCGGCCTTGCATGCGGCCGAGCCCGCGGATCGCGACTGGGTCATGGACAATGTGCTGGCCGACACCATCCCCGAGGACAGCGTGGCCCCGCATCTGTTCGCCGCCGCCGCCCTGCAGGTCCATGCCGCGATGCAGGCGGCGGCGCTGGACGCCGAGAAGCTGGTGCCGATCCGCACCGGCATCTGCCCGGCCTGCGGCGGCCGCCCGGCGACCAGCCTGGTGACCGAAAGCATCGGCGCCGAGGGCGCGCGCTATTGTTCCTGCGCCACCTGCCAGACCCTGTGGAACGAGGTGCGGGTAAAATGCCTCTGCTGCGGCTCGACCAAGGGCATCAGCTATCGCTCGGTCGAAACCGGCGAGGCCACGGTCAAGGCCGAGGTCTGCCGCGAATGCGACCATTGGGTCAAGATCCTGTATCAGAACCGCAACCCATCGCTGGAGCCCATCGCCGACGACGTGGCCAGCCTTGGCCTCGACCTGATGATGCGGGACACCGAATGGAAGCGGGGCGGCTTCAACCCCTTCCTGGCCGGTTATTGACGGCGGTGCGGCGCGGGCGATGATCGTCGGCACGGCAGGGCATATCGACCATGGTAAAAGCGCGCTGGTCCGGGCGCTGACCGGCATCGAGACCGACCGGCTGGCCGAGGAAAAGGCCCGCGGCATCACCATCGAGCTGGGTTTCGCCTATGCCGACCTGGGCGGCGGCGCCGTCACCGGCTTCGTCGACGTGCCGGGGCACGAGAAATTCGTCCACACCATGCTGGCCGGGGCCGGCGGCATCGACCTGGCCCTGCTGGTCGTCGCCGCCGATGACGGCATCATGCCGCAGACGCGCGAACATCTGGCGATCCTCGACCTGCTGGGCATCAGCCGCGGCATGGTCGCGCTGACCAAGTCCGATCTTGCGCCCCCTGCCCGCATCGTCGCCCTGAGTGCCCAGATCGCGGAACTGCTGGCCCCGACCGGGCTGGCCGGGGCGCCGGTCTTTCCGGTCTCGTCCCTGACCGGGGCGGGCATCGACGCCCTGCGCGCCGCGCTGGTGCGGGCCGAGGCGCAGACCGCCGCCCGCGCTGCCGCGGCACGCTTTCGCATGGCCATCGACCGCAGCTTTACCCTGGCCGGGACGGGCACCGTCGTCACCGGCACGGTGCTGTCGGGCCGGGTCGCGCCGGGCGACCAGATCGCCATCAGCCCCACGGGACTGCCGGCCCGCGTGCGCGCCGTCCATGCCCAGAACCGCAAGGCCGAGGCCGGGCTCGCTGGCCAGCGCTGCGCCCTGAACCTGGCCGGCGAGGGCGTGACGCGCGATGCGATCCATCGCGGCGACGTGGCGATGGACCCGGCGCTGCACGCGCCGACCCAGCGCATCGACGTCAGCCTGCGCGTGCTGGGGACCGAGCCCAAGCCGCTGGCCACCTGGTTTCCCGCCCGCCTGCATCTGGGCGCGGCGGAAACCGGCGCCCGCATCGTGCCGCTGCAAGGGCCGCTGGCACCGGGCGAGGAGGGGCTGGCGCAGCTCGTCCTCGACCGTCCCCTGGCCGCGACCCTGGGCGAGCGCTTCATCCTGCGCGACGTCTCGGCCCGGCGCACCATCGGCGGCGGGCGGCTGATCGACCTGCGCGCCCCCGCCCGCCACCGCGCCCGGCCCGAGCGCCTGGCGGTGCTGCGCGCCATGGCCCTGCCCGACCCGGCCGATGCGCTGGCCGCGCTGGCAGGCGCGGCGCTGATCGACCTGGACGCCTTTGCCCGCGACCGCGCGCTGGCCCCAGCCCAGCTTGACCGCGCCATCGCCGCCTCGGGCATCGCCATCGTCCCCGGCACGCGGCAGGCGCTTGGCCCCGACCGGCTGGCGGCGCTGCGCCGGCAGATGCAGGCGGAACTGGCCGCCTTTCACGCCGAGAATGCCGATCTCCAGGGGCTCGGGCGGGAAAAGCTGCGGCTCATGCTGGACCCGCGCCTGCCCAAGCCCGATTTCGCCGCCTTCCTGCGCGCCGAGGCGGCGGCGGGCCGCATCGCGCTGGACGGCGCCTTCATCCGCCTGCCCGGCCACCTGCCCCGCCTTGCGCCCGAGGACGAGGCGCTGCTGGAGCGCATCCTGCCGCAGCTTGCCGGCGAGGACCGCTTTCGCCCGCCCCGCGTGCGCGACTTTGCCCATGCGTTCGGCGCCGAGGAACCCGAGGTCCGCCGCATCCTGCGCATGGCCGCGCGCCAGGGCCGCATCGACCAGATCGCGCATGACCATTTCTTTGCCCGCGCCACCACGGTCGAGATGGTCGGCATCATCCGCGACCTCGCCGCCGCCAGCGCCGACGGCTGGTTCACCGCCCCGGCCTTTCGCGACCGGGTGCGGAACGGGCGCAAGGTGGCGATCCAGATCCTTGACTTCTTCGACCGTCTCGGTCTGACCTTGCGTCGGGGCGATCTTCGTCGCATCAACCCGCACCGGGTCGACCTGTTCACGCCGGACGGGTCGGACGAGCGGGAATAAGGGAAGAGAAGCGTCCCCGGTGGGGCGGCCGGACTTCAAATCCGGTTGGGGCAGTGAGCCTGTCTCGGGTGGGTTCGACTCCCACTCTCTTCCGCCAGATGCGACGAAAGGATAGCAATGGACAGCACGGTGCTTGGCAGCAGCAAGGTTCGGGTCAGCGCGGTCTGCCTGGGCACGATGACCTTCGGCAACCAGACGGGCGCGGCCCAGGCCCATGCCCAGATGGACCGCGCGCTGGCCGCCGGCATCACCTTCCTCGACACGGCCGAGCTTTACCCGGTGAACCCGGTGCGGCGCGAGACCGTGGGCCGGACCGAGGAAATCGTCGGCGACTGGCTGTCCGCGCGCGGCGGCCGCGACCGGGTGCAGATCGCCACCAAGGCCGCCGGCCCCGGCGACAAGGTGCGGGCCGAGGGCTTCGACGGCGCCATCCTGCGCCGCACCATCGACGCCTCGCTCCGGCGGCTCAGGACCGATTACATCGATCTTTACCAGCTGCACTGGCCGGTGCGCGGCAGCTATGCCTTTCGCCAGAACTGGCGCTACGACCCCTCGAAACAGGACCGCGCCGCGACGCTGGCGCATATGCAGGACGTGCTGGGCGCCCTGGACGAGGCGGTGCGCGCCGGCAAGGTCCGTGCCATCGGCCTGTCGAACGAATCGGCCTGGGGCACGGCGCGCTGGATCGACACGGCCGAACGCATGGGCGCGCCGCGCATGGCCAGCATCCAGAACGAATATTCGCTGCTCTATCGCGCCTTCGACACCGACCTGGCTGAACTGGCGGTGAACGAAGGGGTGACGCTGCTGGCCTATTCTCCGCTGGCGGCGGGGCTGCTGACCGGGAAATACCAAGGCGGGGCCGAGCCCGCCGGCAGCCGCGCGGCCACCGATCGCGCCAATGGGGGACCGGGCGACCTGGGCGGGCGGCGCACCGCCCGCGCCGATGCCGCCGTCGCCGCCTGGCACGGGCTGGCGGCCGAACTGGGGCTGGACCCGGTCCACATGGCCATCGCCTTCACCCGCCAGCGCCCGTTCCACGCCATCCCGATCATCGGCGCGACCGATCTTTTGCAGCTCGACCATCTTCTGGCCGGGCTGGACCTGCGGCTGCCGGCAGAGGCGCTCAAGCGCATCGACAAGCTGCACCGCAGCCACCCGCTGCCCTACTGAAGCGCCCCCGCGACGCCACGGCAGGGTTGGCAGCATGGCGCGGCGCGGGCAATCTGCCCGCGTCACCTGCCCCACGAGGATTTCATGCTGCCCCCGATCCTGTCGCACCTGCGCATCCCCGTCGTCGCCTCGCCCATGTTCATCGTCTCGGGGCCCGAACTGGTGATCGCGCAATGCAAGGCCGGGATCGTCGGCAGCTTTCCGGCGCTCAACGCCCGCGAAAAGGACGGCGAGCCGGTGCTGCTTGACGCCTGGCTGACCCGCATCGCCGAGGAACTGGACCGCCACAACCAGGCCAATCCCGACAAGCCGGCCGCCCCCTTCGCGGTGAACCAGATCGTGCACCGCTCGAACGCACGGCTGGAACGCGACATCGAGATCTGCCACCGCCACCGGGTGCCGATCTGGATCACCAGCCTCGGCGCCCGCCCCGAGGTGAACGCGGCCGCCCATGACTGCGGCGGCATCGCTCTGCACGACGTCATCAACAACCGCTTTGCCAAGAAGGCGATCGAAAAGGGCGCCGATGGCCTCATCGCGGTCGCGGCGGGCGCCGGCGGCCATGCCGGGCCGCAATCGCCCTTTGCCCTGGTGCAGGAGATCCGCGAATGGTTCGACGGCCCGCTGCTTCTGTCGGGCGCCATCGCCACCGGCCGCGCGGTGCTGGCGGCGCAGGCCATGGGCGCGGACCTGGCCTATGTCGGCAGCCCCTTCATCGCCACCGAGGAAGCCAACGCCCAGCCCGAATACAAGCGCATGATCGTGGATTGCGGGGCCGAGGACGTCGTCACCTCCTCGCTCTTCACCGGGGTGTCGGGGAATTACCTCGCGCCCTCGATCCGCGCCGCCGGGCTCGATCCGGCCAGCCTGGAGCGCGGCGACGTGTCGGACATGAACTTCGCCGAAGCCTCGTCGCGGCCCAAGGCCTGGAGCCAGGTCTGGGGCTCGGGCCAGGGCATCGGCGCGGTGCGCGAAATCCTGCCCGCCGCCCGGCTGATCGACCGCCTGGCCCGCGAACATGCCGAAGCCCGCGCCGCCCTCTGCGCCTGACCCCCGGCTTCTTCGTTCCCCAAATACTCCTGCAACGGCACGGCGGGGCGCCAAGGCCCGCGCCTTTCACCGTCTGCCAAACACTCCTCCCCACCGCGCCCCCAGGCGCGGCGGCGGTGCGTCAGGACACCGCCAGCCCCTCGGTCGAGGCGAAGAACATCGCCTGGCTGACGGCCGAGCGCACCTGTTCCTCGGAATAGGGCTTGGAAATCAGGAAGGCCGGCTCGGGCCGGTCGCCGGTCAGCAGCCGCTCGGGGAAGGCGGTGATGAAGATCACCGGGATGTCGCCCATGCTGGCAAGCAGCTCGTTCACCGCCTCGATCCCGGACGAGCCGTCGGCCAGCTGGATATCGGCCAGGATCAGGTCCGGGCGGCTTTGATGCGCCAGGTCGACGGCGGCGGCATGGGTGCGGGCGATGCCGGTGACATCGTGGCCCATGGCCTGCACGATGCCCTTCAGGTCCATGGCGATGATGGTCTCGTCCTCGATCACCATGATTTTGCCGGTCAGCGACTGGCCCATCTCGTTCAGGGCGATCTGCACCAGCTCCTCGGCCTCGGGCTGCGGGCATTGCATGATCTGCGCGATCTGGTCGTAGCGCAGTTCCTCGATGGTGCGCAAAAGCAGCGCCTCGCGCGAATTGGGGGTCAGGCCGCGCAGATGCGCCTGGGCGCGGGCCTCGCGCGGGGTCTGCGCCTCCAGCTCGACCGGCTGGCCCGAGCTTTGCCAGATGGCGTGGAAGGTGCGGAACAGCCCGATGCGGGTGTCCTCGCCATCCATCAGGCTGCGATCGGTCAGGATCGCCTCCAGCGTGGCGGCGGCGTAATTGTCGCCGGCGGTCTGGCTGCCGGTCAGCGCGCGCGCATAGCGACGCAGATAGGGCAGTTCCCGGCTGATGGACTGGGCAAGATCCGCTGCGGTCATGTCTACCTCGAAAAAAGCGTCGTGTGTCGGAACCTGATCGGATAGGTAACGGTTAGGCAAGGTG
Organism: Paracoccus sp. FO-3; assembly: GCF_006386455.1. NCBI lineage: Bacteria > Pseudomonadati > Pseudomonadota > Alphaproteobacteria > Rhodobacterales > Paracoccaceae > Paracoccus > Paracoccus sp. FO-3. Next base: position 73,082 of record NZ_VCBQ01000002.1, read on the forward strand.
CGCACAAGATTACCGGGAATAACTAAAAAATGAATACCAGGCGTGAGGAACGCAGGCGAGCAGCCATAGAAAAGCAGATCGACGAGAATCTGCGCCGCGTCTATGAGCAGGACGCGACGCAGCAGATACCCGACAGGTTCCTGCAACTGCTCGACAAATTGCGCGAGCAGGAGTGAACCGGATGACCGATCGAAAACCGGCGCGGACGACCCGTTCCCAGGACCATGGCGATCCTCGGGACGAACTGGTCGATCACCTGCCGGCGCTGCGCGCATTCGCGCTGTCGCTGACCCGCGAGGGGGCCTCGGCCGACGACCTGGTGCAGGACACCATCGTCAAGGCCTGGACGCATATCGACAAGTTCCAGCCCGGCACCAACCTGCGCGCCTGGCTGTTCACCATCCTGCGCAACACCTTCTATTCCGCCCGCCGCAAGACCAAGCGCGAGGTCAGCGATTCCGACGGCATCCATGCCGCGCGCCAGGCCACCCGCCCCGAGCACGACGGCCGCCTTGCGCTGAACGATTTCCGCGCCGCCTTCGAGCAATTGCCCGACGAACAGCGCGAGGCGCTGATCCTGGTGGGCGCCTCGGGCTTTTCCTACGAGGAAGCGGCGGCGATGACCGGCGTGGCCGTCGGCACCGTCAAGTCGCGCGCCAATCGCGGCCGGCGCAAGCTGGCCGAGCTTCTGCATCTGGAAGAGGGCGAGGAGCTGGAGATGACCGACCGGGCCACGCTGGCGGTGATGGCGCAGAACACGCCGATCCTGCGCTGAGATGGCGTCGTGCTGCGGCGGCTGTTGGACAAGCTGGAATTCACCAAGGGCCTCGGCTTTCGGCTGGGCGGGCTCTTGTCGGTGGCGATCCTGCCCATCGGGCTGATCTCGGTCATCCAGACGCTGCACCTGTCGCGCGAATACCAGCGATCCTCGGAAATCGCGCTTCTGGGCCGCACTGCCACCGCCGCCGCCGGGGAAAGGGCGCTGTTGCAAAGCGCGCTCGGCACCGCCGACGCGCTGGGCCCGGCGGTGCTGGAGACGATGGACCGGCCGCAGGCCTGTTCCGACATCATGCGCGGCCTGGTCCAGCGCACGGTGAACTTCGTCTATGCCGGCTTCACCCGGCTCGACGGGGTGACGGAATGTTCCTCGGTGCGCGGCGTGCACGACCTTTCCGGCGAATCCGCCTTTCGCCAGTTCAGCGAAAGCCCCGGCACGCTGGTCACGACCAGCGCCGACGGGCCGGTCACGGGCAAGGCGGTGGTGGTGGTGATCCAGCCGCTTTACCGCGGGGTCGAGCTGCTGGGCTTCATCGCCGTCTCGATGTCGCACGACCTGCTGCGCTCGACCCATGTCTCGGGGCTGGGGACCGAGGGGGCGCGCATCCTGACCTTCAACAACCAGGGCGAGGTGATCTCGTCGGACCGCGAGGGCGCGGGCGACATCACCGAGGTGCTGCCGCGCGGCAAGTCGCTGCCCTCGCTTCTGTCGCGCAGCGAGACGACCTTCCGCGACATTTCCAACTCGGGCGAGCGGCGGGTGTTCAGCGTCGTGCCGGTGGTGCCCGGCCTCGTCTATGCGCTGGGGTCGTGGAACCGCGCCGAATCCGGCATCACCGGCATCGACATCACCCGGCGCACGGCGCTGATCCTGCCGCTGATCCTGTGGGCCGCCTCGCTGGCCGTGGCCTATTTCGCGGTCTATCGCCTGGTGCTGCGCCATATCCGCGAGCTGCGCAGCCAGATGCGCCGCTTTGCCATCGGCGACCGCTCGGCCCCGCCGCCGGTGCTGGCCGACGCGCCCGCCGAGATCGAGGACATGAGCCAGACCTTCCACAACATGGCGCGCATCCTGATCCGCGACGAAGAGGCGATGGAGGCCGCGGTCAACGAAAAGACCGTGCTGCTGAAAGAGGTGCATCACCGGGTCAAGAACAACCTGCAATTGATCGCCTCGATCATCAACATGCAGATCCGGGTGATCGAGCATGACGATGCCCGGCGCGTGCTGCGTTCGGTGCAGGACCGGGTGGCGTCGCTGGCGACGATCTATCGCAACCTCTACCAGGCCGAGCATCTGGATTCGGTCCAGGCCGACCGGCTGATCCGCGACATCATCAACCAGATGACCAATGCCTCGGTCGGCCCCGGCGCCGGGCTGCGCATAGACACCCGGCTGGAGCCCCTGGTGCTGATGCCCGACCAGGCGGTGCCGCTGAGCCTGCTGGCGACCGAGGCTTTCACCAATGCGCTGAAATATTCCGGCGTTTCCGACCCCGATGCCGAGCCCTGGGTGCGCGTCTCGCTGCGCGCGGACGGGCCGGGCCATGCGGTGCTGGAGGTCGAGAACTCGATCGGCGCCAGCAGCCTGGCCGAGGGCACCGGCCTTGGCAGCCAGCTGATCGAGGCCTTCGCCACCCAGCTGGAAGGCGAGGCCGAGCAGGAGATGGGCGAGGGCCGCTTCCTTCTGCGCCTGCGCTTCCAGGTCGAGAACCTGCACAAGCGCGAAGGGGCCGAGATGCCGCAGGTGGTGCTGACCTCGGCCGCGCGGCCGGGCTCGCGGCATTAGCAGGCTGCTGAAAAAGTCCTTGCGACAGGACAGCGCGGGCGGGGAACCGGGAAATCCGCTTCAAATTTGCCGAAAACACCCCATTTTCGGGCTGATATCAGCTGGATCCAGAACGATTTCCGCTGCGTCCCTCTCAAAATCCCTTTTCAGCAGCCTGTTAGAAGAGGCGGTTCGCTTCCCGGTGGCCTTGGTCCGACCGGCGAAAGCTGGACGGGCGGCTTTCCCCGGCGCAAGGTGATGCGCCGGAATCGCGCGGCCTGCCGACGCTCGGCGTTGCTGCGCGGCCTGCCGGCTGCTAGCGTCATGGCTGCGGCGCAGTCGGCCGATTGCGGCGCCTTGCCATCCGCGAAGGAAACGCCATGCCCGATCCTGTGAACCTGCTGGCCTTTGCCGCCATCTCGCTGGGCATGGTGCTGACGCCCGGTCCCAACATGATCTATCTCGTCTCGCGCTCGATCTGCCAGGGGCCGCTGGCGGGGCTGATCTCGCTGGGGGGCGTCGCGCTGGGCTTCGTCTTCTACATGCTTTGCGCGGCTTTCGGGATCACGGCCCTGGTCATGGCCGTGCCCTATGCCTATGACGCCCTGCGGCTCGCCGGGGCCGCCTATCTGCTTTACCTGGCCTGGCAGGCGGTCAGGCCGGGCGGGCGCTCGGCCTTTCAGGTCCGCGACCTGCCCAGGGACAGCGCCCGCAGGCTTTTCGCCATGGGGTTCGTGACCAACCTGCTGAACCCAAAGATCGCGGTCATGTATCTGTCCTTGCTGCCGCAATTCGTGACGCCCGGCCAGGGCAGCGTGCTGGCGCAGTCGCTGGCCCTGGGGGCCACGCAGATCGCCGTCAGCGTCAGCGTGAACGCGCTCATCGCGCTTGCGGCGGGCAGCATCGCGGTCTTCCTGGCCGGCCGGCCGTTCTGGCTGGTCGTGCAGCGCTGGCTGATGGGGACGGTCCTGGCCGGGCTTGCGCTGCGGATGATGGCCGAGACCCGGCGCTGACTCCTCTAGTCCTCGCAGCGGCCAGGGCCGTCCCGATCCCGCTCGTATCGCCGGGCAAGCGGAAACGGCGGCAGCCAGGCTTCGCGGCGGATGGTCCACAGCTCATAGGTCGGGACCAGCTGGTCCGGGGCATCCAGCGATCCCAGGTTCACCTCGACCTCATCCCGGCTGCGGGCAAAGACGGACGAGCCGCAGCGGGGGCAGAAGAACCGCCCGGCGTAGTCGCGGGTCTCGCCCTCGATCGTCACCGCGTCCTGCGGAAACACCGCCGAGGCGTGGAAAAGCGCCCCGTGATGCTTGCGGCAGTCCAGGCAATGGCACAGGCCGACCCGCCAGGGGCGCCCGGATGCGGTGATTCTGACCTGGCCGCACAGGCAGCCGCCGGTGAAACGGTCCATGCCGCGCCTCCTTCAGGATCGGGCGGGCGGGCGGTTCACGATGCCTTGCCCGCGTCCTTTCGCGTCGCCTGCCGCAGCTTCTTGGCGGCGATGAAGCGGCGGCGGCGGGACAGTTCCACGTTGATCAGCGCCCCCAGCATGACGGTGAAGCCGCCCAGGTAGAACCACATCAGCAGCGCGATCACCGCGCCGATCGAGCCATAGATGCGGTTGTAGCTGTTGAAGCTGGCCAGGTAGGCCGAAAAGCCATAGGAGGCCGCCGCCCAGGCCAGCGCCGCAAAGACCGAGCCCCAGGTGAAGATCGCCGTGCGCGGCGTCTTCACGTTCGGCCCATAGCGATAGAGGATGCCGATCACCACCAGCACGATGAAGAAGATCGCCATCCAGGGCAGGGCGCCGATCAGCCAGTTGCGCAGGGGCACGTCGGGCAGGAAGTTGAAGGCGATGGGCACCACGACGATGGTAAGCAGCCCCAGCGCGATCACCAGCACGATGACCAGCGTCAGCACATAGGCCAGCAGGAAGCCCATGACCGTGGAATGCGAGCGCACGCCATAGGCCGCGTTCAGCCCGCGGATCAGCCCGTCCACCCCCGCCCGCGCCGAGACGGTGGCGATGATGAAGGAGATCGCCGTGGTCCAGCCCAGCTGCGTGCGCCCCGCCGCTACCAGCGCGCTGATCTGGCCATAGATGATGTCCGCGGCGCTTTGCGGGATGAAGCCGTCCGTCGTATGGACGTATTGCTCGATCACCTCGGGGTCGTTCCACAGCCCCCACAGCGCAAACAGCGCCGCCATTCCGGGAAAGACAGCGAACATGGCATAGAAGGCCACGCCGGCGGCAATCAGGCTCATGTGGATCTTGTCCATCCGCTCGAAGATCGCCAGGACGAACTGCCACCAATCCCTGATCAAGGTTCCCGTCCTTTTCCGTTTCGGTCGCCGGCCCTGCGGGGAAACCCGCTTCCCCGCGGGAAAGGTTCCGGCCCCTCTAGTGGTTCACGTCCCGATAGCGCAGCCAGACCGCCTTTTCGCCCAGTTTCGCGACGAAGGCGGCATGGGCCTGGGCCTCGGCCTCGGTGATGCGGGGGGCAAGCGGGCGCGGCCTTTGCCCCCTGGGGGCGGCGGCGCCCTGCGCCCCCGTGCCCGGACCCGAGGCGCCGTGCAGCGGCCCCGTCTCCAGCACCAGCCCCGGCTGGCGGCCGCCGCGCAGCGCCAGGTAGACTTCGGCCAAAAGCTCGCTGTCCAGCAGCGCGCCGTGCAGCGTGCGGTTCGAATTGTCGATGCGGAAGCGCCGGCACAGCGCATCGAGCGAGTTCTGCGCGCCGGGGAACTGGCTGCGCGCCAGTTCCAGCGTATCGACCGCGCGGCTGAAGGGCATGACCGGAAAGCCGCAAAGCCGCAGCTCGGCGTTCAGGAATTTCATGTCGAAGCTGGCGTTGTGGATCACCAGCCGGGTGTCCTGGCCGATGAAGGCGGCGAAATCCGCCGCGATCTCGGCGAACTTCGGCTTGTCGCGCAGGAAGTCGTCGCCGAGGCCATGCACCTCGAACGCCTCCTGCGGCATCGGGCGCTCGGGGTTGATATAGACGTGGAAGGTGCGCCCGGTGGGCAGGTGGTTCATCAGCTCGATCGCGCCGATCTCGACGATGCGGTCGCCGGTATCGGGGTCGAAGCCCGTGGTTTCGGTGTCGAGGACGATCTCACGCATGGGGCCGTTCTGCCATGATCCGGGCGCAGATGTCCATGATCGCCGCCCGCGCGCCGTCCAGCGTGTCCGAGGGGATCAGGAAATCCGCCCGCTTGCGCTTTTCCGCATCCGGCATCTGCCGCGACAGGATCATCTGGAAATCCGCCTCGGTCATGCCGGGCCGGGCCAGCACCCGCGCCCGCTGCACCTCGGGCGGGGCCGAGACCACCGCCACCCCGTCCATCTGGCGCTCGGACCCGCCCTCGAACAGCAGGGGGATGTCCAGCACCACGATGGGCGCGTCCTTGTGCGCGGCGATGAAGCCGGCGCGGTCCTCGGCCACCAGCGGATGCACGATGGCCTCCAGCCGGGCAAAGCCCGAGGGGTCGGCGGCCAGTGCCTCGCGCAGCGCGGCGCGGTCGATGCCGCCGTCCCGCAGCACGCCAGGAAAGGCGGCGGCCACCGGCGCGACGGCCGCGCCGCCGGGCGCGTAAAGCCGATGCACCGCCGCATCCGCGTCCCAGACCGGATGGCCCAGGTCGCGAAACATCTGCGCGGCGGTGGATTTCCCCATGCCGATGCCGCCGGTCAGGCCCAGACGGTAGCTCATGCCAGCACGATCCGGCGCAATTCGTCGTCGACCTCGGGGCGCTGGCCGAACCAGCGCTCGAAGCCGGGCGTGGCCTGGTGCAGCAGCATGCCCAGCCCGTCCACGATCTCGCAGCCGCGCGCCTGCGCCTCGGCCAGGAACGGCGTCGTCAGCGGCGTATAGACCAGGTCGGTGACCAGCGTGCCCGGCGACAGCGCGTCCAAGGGCACCCGCAGCGGCGGCTTGCCCTCCATGCCCATCGAGGTGGCGTTGACCACGGTCATCGCGCCTTCCAGCATGTTGCCGGCCTGCGCCCAGTCATAGACCACGACCTTGGCGCCGAACTCGGACCGGATCTGTTCGGCCCGGATGCGGGTGCGGTTGGCGATGCGCAGCTCGGGCACCCCGCTTTCCAGCAGCGAGGCGACCACGGCCCGCGCCGCGCCGCCCGCGCCGATCACCGCCGCCGGGCCCAGTCCGGGGATCCAGTCCGGTGCGTGCTGGCGGATATTGGCGATGAAGCCGTAGCCGTCGGTATTGTCGGCATGGATCTTGCCGTCGGCGCGGAAGATCAGCGTGTTCGCCGCCCCGATCAGCGCGGCGCGGTCGGTGACGACATCGGCCAGCGCCAGCACGCTTTCCTTGTGCGGGATGGTGACGTTGGCGCCGACGAAGCCCATGTGCGGCATGGCGCGCAGCACCTCGGCCAGATGCTCGGGCATCACCGGCAGCGGCACGTAATGGCCGGGGATGCCATAGCGCTGCAGCCAATGCCCGTGCAGCCGGGGCGAGCGGGAATGCGCGATGGGCCAGCCGATGACCCCGGCAAGGGGCGCATGCTTGGGGGCGGGCAAACTGTCAACCATGGCAGACCTGCGGTGCTTTCTCGGGGGCGTCGCCCCGGCATCGGGATGGATCGAATGTCATGTCACAACTGCTATCGGGCTGCCCTGGGGTCAAGCCGTATCGCCCTTCGCGGCCTGGGCCATGGCAAGAATGCAACCCCGGCCGGGCGTCGCGTTCAGACCACGCTCATCTCGGGCAGGCCGCCCTCGGCCACCAGATCCTCCAGCGTCAGCGATTCGATCAGCAGCAGATAGGACCAGAACACCTGGCCGAACATGCGGCGCAGCCGGCAGGTCGCCTCGTCCGTGCAATCCTCGCAGCGCTGATAGGACCGGCGCGACAGGCAGGGCAGCGGCGCGATGGGCCCGTCCACCTGGCGCAGCAATTCGCCGATGGAAATCTCGTTCGGGCGCTTGATCAGCACATAGCCGCCAGCCCGGCCGCGGCGCGAGCCGACATAGCCGGCATTGCGCAGCTCCAGCATGATATGTTCCAGAAAACGCTTGGGCGCGCCGGAACGCTGCGCGATCTCTTCGATCGTCAGGGCATTGCCGCCGGCGGCGACCTCATCTGCCAGGGCCATCAGCGCCTTGATGGCATATTTCGTTTTCTGCGAGATCATAGGGGAATCCTTAGTGTTCGCCGTCCCGTCATGCAATGATTTCGGCAAGAAATTGCAGGGCGCCCCGCCTTCTGTTCAGGAACCATCGCCAAAGCGTCATCGTTTTGTCACATTGACCGCGCATTTCTGCGGGGCAACATCAAGGAGTAGCTCATGCGCATCGCAGTTCTTGGCGGCGACGGGTTCGTCGGCTGGCCGACCGCCCTGCACCTGTCCAATCTGGGCCATGACATTCACATCCTGGACAACCTGTCGCGGCGCTGGATCGACACCGAGCTGGGCGTGCAGTCCCTGACACCGATGGATTCGATCCAGGAACGCTGCCGGATCTGGCACCAGGAGACGGGGCGGCGGATCCATTTCCACCTGCTGAACCTGGCCACGGAATTCGAGCGGCTGAAAGCCTGGCTGGCCGAGCATCGCCCCGACGCGGTGATCCATTTCGCCGAACAGCGCGCCGCGCCCTATTCGATGAAGACCGACCGCCACAAGGTCTATACGGTCAACAACAACATCAACGCCACGCACAACCTGCTGGCGGCGCTGGTGGAAACCGGCATCGACGCGCATCTGGTGCATCTGGGCACCATGGGGGTCTATGGCTATTCCACCATCGGCGCCCCGATCCCGGAAGGCTATCTGGACGTCTCCATCGAGACGCCCGCCGGCCCGCGCGCGCAGCAGATCCTGTATCCGACCCGGCCCGGCTCGGTCTATCACATGACCAAGAGCCTCGATCAGATCCTGTTCCAGTTCTATGCCCAGAACGACGGGCTGCGCATCACCGACCTGCACCAGGGCATCGTCTGGGGCACCCATACCGACCAGACCCGCCGGCACGAGCAGCTGATCAACCGCTTCGACTATGACGGCGACTATGGCACGGTGCTGAACCGCTTCCTGATCCAGGCCGCCATCGGCCATCCGCTGACCGTGCATGGCACCGGCGGCCAGACCCGCGCCTTCATCCACATCCAGGATTCGGTGCGCTGCATCGAGCTGGCGCTGCGGGACGCCCCGCCCGCCGGCGAGCGGGTGCGCATCTTCAACCAGATGACCGAGACGCATCGCGTCCGCGACCTGGCCGAGCTGGTCGCCCGCATGACCGGGGCCGAGGTCGCCTATCTACCCAACCCCCGCAAGGAGGCCGACGAGAACGAGCTGGTGGTCAAGAACGACCAGTTCCTGGCGCTGGGCCTCAAGCCCATCACCCTGGCCGAGGGGCTGCTTTCCGAGGTGGTCGACGTGGCGCGCAGATATGCCCATCGCATCGACCGCTCGCGCGTGCCCGCCGTCTCGGCCTGGACCCGCGACATCGCCCAGCGGGTCGAGCATGATCCCGAAGGCAAGAGGCTGCGTTCGGTATCGTGATCCCCGAAGGCATTCACCCCCAGGGCAAGGCGCGGTCCGGCCGCGCCTTTGTCACGCTGGCGACCAATCCCGACTATGCGACCGGGGCGGCGGCGCTGTTCCGGTCGCTGCGCCGGACCGGGACCAGCGCCGACCTGGTCCTGCTTTACACCGACCTGCCCCCCGACGCGGTCGAGGCGCTGCGGGCGCTGGACGTACGCTCGGTGCGGGTGGACCTGCTGCCCACCTCCGAGGGGTTCAACGCCCTGCACGCCCGCGACCGGCTGCACGGCGCCGCGCCCTTCACCAAGGGCGAAAAGCCGCCCTTCCATACGCCCTTGGACAATTTCGCCAAGCTGCGGCTGTGGCAGCTGGATTACGACCGCGTGGTGTTCATCGACGCCGATGCCATCGTGCTGCAGAATATCGACCGGCTGTTCGACTACCCGGAATTTTCCGCCGCGCCGAATGTCTATGAAAGCCTGGCCGATTTCCACCGCCTGAACTCGGGCGTCTTCACCGCCCGGCCCTCGGCACAGACCTTCCGCGCCATGCTGGCCCGGCTGGACCAGCCCGGCCGGTTCTGGCGCCGCACCGACCAGACCTTTCTGGAAAGCTATTTCCCGGACTGGCACGGGCTGCCGGTCTTTGACAACATGCTGCAATATGTCTGGCTGAACCTGCCGCAGCTGTGGCGCTGGCAGGACATCCGCGTGCTGCATTACCAATATGAAAAGCCCTGGCAGGACCACGCCAAGGCCGAGGCCCTGCGCCCGCTGGTCGATCTGTGGCGCGCCCATGCCGGCGACGGGCCGGTGCCCGATCCGCGCGACCTGCCGCCCCCGCCCGGCTGCGCATCCGGTGTGGCATGAGGATCGCGCTGACCGGCGCCTCGGGCCTTGTCGGGCGCTGGATCCACCGCGCCGCGGAGCAGGCGGGACATGAGGTTGCCACCCTGCCCGGCTGGCGCCTGGGCGACCCGGCCGAGCTGGGCGGTTGCGACGCGCTGGTCCATGCCGCCTTCCAGCACGCCCCCGGCCGCTATCGCGGCGGCGAGGGCGAAGATCCGCAGGGCTTCGTCCGCGCCAACCTGGACGGCTCGCTGATGCTGTTCCGGGCGGCGCGGGACCAGGGCGTCGGGCGGGTGGTCTTCCTGTCCTCGCGCGCCGTGCATGACGGCCACCCCCAGGGCATGGCGCTGCCCGACGCGCTTTCACCGGCCCCGACCAGCCTTTACGGCCAGGTCAAGGCCGAGGCCGAGGCCGCGCTGGCCGCCATGGCCGGCGCGGATTTCGCGACCGCCAGCCTGCGCCCGACCGGGGTCTATGGTCCGGGCGCGCCGCAGAAATGGGCCAGGCTGATCGGGGATTTCCTGCGCGGCACCACCCCGCCCCCCCGCGTCGCGACTGAGCTGCATGGCGCCGACCTGGCCCGCGCCGTGCTGCTGGTGCTGGAGGATCCCGCCATGGCTGGCAGCTACAATGCCAGCGACCTGGTGCTGGACCGCCGCGACCTGCTGGCCGAGGTCGCCCGCCTGACCGGCTGCGCCACGCCCCTGCCCGCGCGCGCCGATGCCGCCGCGCTGCGCCGTCCGCTTTGCGCGCGGTTGCAGGCGCTGGGCTGGCAGCCGGGCGGCATGGCGCTGCTGCACCGGGATCTGCCGGCGATCCTGGACGACCTGCAACCATAGCAGAATTTCCCAGACCCGATTCCCGCCGGTTGCGGCAAGATGCGCCTTTGCGCCAATCCGCGGCCTGTTCTGGTTGGTCTGCCCCATGCGATCCTTTCCATCCCGTTCTGCCTGTCCTTTGCGGTGATGGCCGGTTGCTTCCTTGCCCGCTCGGTCCTGGTCATGCCTGGCGACATGCCCCTGCGAGCCGTCGGCTTCGTCCCGCTGTTCTTGGGCGGTTCTGGCGCAGGTGATCGGCTGTGGCATTTTCTGACCTGCTGGCGGCTGCGGCCCGGCGATACCCCGCCGGGGTGCCGCTGGTGCGGCCCCGCAGCTATAGGCGCGTGCCCGGCTGAGAAGGCAGCCCCGTGACAGGACCGCCGCGCCGGGCTAGTCTGGCGCCATGCCCGATTACGACGACCTTGCCGCCCGCATCCGCGCCCTGACCCATGGCGAGACCGACGAGGTCGCGCTGATGGCGACGCTGGCCTGCGAAATCCACCACTCGGACGCGCGCTTCGACTGGACCGGCTTCTATCGCGTCACCGCGCCCAAGATGCTGAAGATCGGCCCCTACCAGGGCGGCCACGGCTGCCTGGTGATCCCGTTCTCGCGCGGGGTCTGCGGTGCCGCGGCGCGGACGCGGCAGGTCCAGCTGGTGCCCGATGTCGAGGCGTTTCCCGGCCATATCGCCTGCGCCAGCTCGACCCGCTCGGAACTGGTGATCCCGGTGGTGGGCAAGGACGAGCGGCTGATCGGCGTGCTTGACATCGACAGCGACCGCCCGGACGCTTTCACGCAGGACGATGCCGACCGCTTGCAGGAGATCCTGGATGACACATTCGGACGTGACCGCGTTTACCGGCCATTGCCTTTGCGGCGCGATCCGGTTCCGCGGCACCCATGACGCCACGAACGACCTGAAGGCCTGCCATTGCAGCCAGTGCCGGCGCTGGTCGGGGCATTACTGGGCGGCGATCCTGCCCAGCTCGCTGGAGATCGAGGGCGAGCCCAGATGGTATCGCGCCTCGGACTTCGCCCGGCGCGGCTTTTGCCCGGACTGCGGCAGCTCGCTGTTCTGGCAGCGCGACGGCTCGGACATCATCGACGTGGCGGCGGGCGCCATCGACAGCCCGACCGGGCTGCGGCTGCTGGGCCATATCTTCGTCGCCGACAAGGGCGACTATTACGACATCGCCGACGGGCTGCCGCAAGACCCGCGCGAATAGTTGACGCGCCGCGCCGCCCGGCCTAGGCGGCAGGAAAAGGGGGCGCGCGATGATCTGGGACACCTTGGCGAATTTTCCGCTGCAACAGCTGCTGGCCTTCATGGCCGGGGCATTGGTGCTGAACCTGGCGCCGGGGCAGGACGTGTTCTTCGCCAGCGCCTGCGGCATCCAGAACGGGCCGCGTGCGGGCGCGCTGGCCGGTTTCGGCGTCGGGCTGGGCGTGATCTGCCATGTGGCGATGGCGACCGTGGGCCTTGGCGCGCTGGTCGCCGCCCATCCCGGCGCGCTGGTCGCGATCAAATATGTCGGCGCCGCCTATCTGCTGTTCCTGGCCTGGAAAAGCTGGAACGCGGGCGAGGTCGATCCCCGCGCCCGTGCCGCCAGCCGGCCCTGGAACATCATCCGCCGCGGCGCGCTGTCGAACCTGCTCAACCCCAAGCCGGTGCTGTTCCTGCTGGCCTTCCTGCCGCAATTCACCAAGCCGGAATACGGCCCGGTCTGGCAGCAGATCCTGGGGCTGGGGCTGATGTTCACCCTGTCGGGCACGCTGGTGACGATAGGTTACGGCGTGGTCGGCGGCTTGGCCGGCCATGTGATCGGCAAGCGGCTGGGCATCGTGAACCGCATCGCCGCGGTGATGTTCGCGGGCCTTGCCCTGCGGCTGGTCTGGAAATGAGCTTCCTCTACCAGCCCACCGACCAACAGCCGCGCGTGATCCATGCCGATCACGAGATCCTGGTGGTCGAGAAGCCGGCGGGCCTGCTTTCGGTCCCCGGCCGCGGCGAGGATCGCGCCGATTGCCTGATCGAGCGGCTGCGCGCCGCCTTCCCGACCGTGTTGCTGGTGCATCGGCTGGACATGGACACCTCGGGCGTCATGGTCTTTGCCCTGACGCCGCATGCGCAGCGCCACCTGTCCAAGCAATTCGAGGATCGGCGGACGAAAAAGACCTATGTCGCGCGGCTCTGGGGCCGGCTCGAGCCGAAGACCGGGACGGTGGACCTGCCGCTGATCGTCGACTGGCCGAACCGCCCGCGGCAGAAGGTCGATCACGAACAGGGCCGGCCGGCGCAGACCGAATGGCGGGTGGTCAAGGCCAGCGATGCCGAGACGCGGGTGCGGCTGATGCCCGTCACCGGCCGCAGCCACCAGCTGCGCGTGCATATGGCCGCGCTGGGCCATCCGATCCTGGGCGATCCGCTTTATGCCACCGGCGCGGCGGCGGATTTCCCGCGGCTGATGCTGCATGCCGAAAGCCTGCGCTTCAAGCATCCCGAAACCGGGGTGATGCAAGGCTTTACCGCGCCCGCCCCGTTCTAGTTCACGCAGGTTTCATGCCCGAACCCGCCGCCCTCGCGTAAGCTTGCAAAAGAACCAACGAGGAGGGAGAGATGTTCAGGACCGATATGACCCGCCGCGGTGCCATGATGCTGGGCGGCGCCTTGCCCATGGCGCTGGTGCTGCCGGCCCATGCCCAGACCGCCCCCGCCCAGCCTGCGGCCGAGGCGCCGGCCTTTCCGGGCCGGGCCCACACCATCCAGCTGGGCGGCTTCCAGGTGACGACGCTGCTGGGCGGCGGCGGCATGAGCGACAACCCGATCGAGACCTTCGGCCTGAATGCCGAGCCGGCCGAGTTCGAAAGCCTCAGTGCCGAGAATTTCATTCCCGCCGACCGCAGCGGCGGCTCCTATACCATGACGCTGGTGCGCACCGCCGATGCGCTGGTGCTGTTCGACGCGGGCATGGTTCCCGCGAACAACGCCGCCTCGCTGGCGCAGGCCGGCGTCAAGCCCGAGGACGTGACCCATGTCGTGCTGACCCATATGCATGGCGACCATGTCAGCGGGCTGATGGATGGCGACAGCCCGGCCTTTCCCAACGCCCAGCTGATCCTGCCCCGCCCCGAGAACGACTATTGGGCGGCCAATCCCAGCGAGGCCTATACCGCCAAGGTGGTGCCGCTGCTCGACAAGGCGCAGCAGATCGAGGGGACCGAGGAAATCCTGCCCGGCATCAAGGCCGAGCAGGCGCATGGCCACACCCCCGGCCATACCACCTATCTGCTGGAAAGCGACGGGCAGCGGCTGCTGATCACCGGCGACAGCTTCAACCACTATGTCTATTCGGTGCAGCGCCCGGCCTGGCATGTGCGCTTCGACGTGGACAAGGACCAGGGCGCGGCCACCCGCCAGGCGGTGCTGGCCCGGCTGGCCGAACAGAGGATCCCCTTCATCGGCTATCACATGCCCTTCCCGGCGCTGGGTTTCATCGCCCCGAACGGCGAGGGTTCCTATCGCTTCGTGCCCGCGACCTATCAATTCGCCGGCTGACGGCCTTCGCGCCACGGCAGGCTCCGTGGCCCGACAGGGGCCGAGAAAATCGTTCACAATTTGTTCCGTCCTGCTAGGCTCATGCGTGGAGTTCTTGCAGGAGAGGCGCGATGCCAGATCAACAGGCCAGATTCGAGGCGCTGAAGGCGCTGCACCAGGGGGATGGCGCCTTCGTCATGCCCAACCCCTGGGATGCCGGCTCAGCGCGGCTGCTGGCGAGCCTGGGATTCCAGGCGCTGGCCACGACCAGCGCCGGCTATGCCTTTTCCAGGGGCAAGCTGGATTCCATCGCCGGTCTCGTGCGCGACGAGATCCTGGACAACGCCGCCGAGATCGTGCGCGCGACCAAGCTGCCGGTCTCGGCCGATCTGCAGGACGGTTTCGGCGCCGCGCCCGAGACCTGCGCCGAAACCATCCGGCTGGCTTGCGAAGTCGGGCTGGTCGGCGGCTCGATCGAGGATGCGACGGGCGATGCCGCCAATCCGATCCACGACCTGTCCCTGGCGGTCGAGCGCGTCCAGGCCGCGGCAGAGGCGGCGCGGGGCCTGCCCTTCCTGCTGACGGCGCGGGCCGAGAACTTCCTTTGGGACCGCCCCGACCTGGGCGACACGATCCGGCGACTGCAAGCCTTTTCCGCCGCCGGGGCGGATGTGCTTTATGCGCCGGGGCTGCCGGACCTGCAGGCGATCCGCACGGTCTGCGCCGCGGTGGACAAGCCCGTCAACGTGGTCATGGGGCTGAAGGGCCCGACCTGGTCGGTGGCCGAGCTGGCGCAGGCCGGGGTGCGGCGGATCAGCGTCGGCGGCTCTTTCGCGCGGGCGGCGCTGGGTGCGCTGATGCGTGCCGCCCAGGAGGTCCGATCCGCCGGCACCTTCACCTATGCCGCCGAGGCCCTGCCCGGCGCGACGGTCGCCCGGATCATGGCGCCGGGCGACGGGGGGATCTAGCCCAGGTTGAACACGCGCGAGGGCTGCACCTCGCCGCCCATGTAGCGGCCAATGCAGAGCGCGCGGCCATTGCGGCTGACCCAGACCTCCTCGCCGAATTCGGCATGGCCCAGCACCTGGCCGGGATTGCCGTTCAGGATGCGGGTGGCGCCGATCTCGGTCGCCTGCATCTCGGGCAGGTCGGCCAGCGCGGATTGCAGGGGCAGCAGCGCCGCCTCGATCTCAGCCTGGTTGGCGCGGTCGATTCGGTCGAAGGCGATGCCGTCATCGGCCTCGAACGGCCCCGACCAGATGCGGCGCAGCTGCGCGACATGGCCCAGGCAGCCCAGCTTGCGGCCCAGGTCGCGGGCGATGCTGCGCACATAGCCGCCCTTGCCGCAGACCATGCGCAGCGCGGCACTGTCGCGGGTCGCGCCCAGCAGCTCCAGCGATTCCACCCAGAGCGGCCGGGCGGCCAGCTCCACCACCTCGCCCTCGCGCGCCAGGTCATAGGCCCGCGCGCCATCGACGCGCACGGCCGAGACGGCAGGGGGAACCTGCATGATCTCGCCGGTGAACTCCGGCAGCGCGGCGCGGATCGCCGCCTCGTTCGGGCGCGCGTCGCTGGTTTTGACCACCTGGCCCGAGGCGTCGTCACTTGCGGTTTCGGCGCCCCAGGCCACGGTGAAGTCATAGGCTTTCAGCGCCTCGGCCAGGATCGGCACGGTCTTGGTCGCCTCTCCCAGCGCCACGGCCAGCACGCCGGTCGCGTCCGGGTCCAGCGTCCCGGCATGGCCGGCCTTCTTCGCGTCCAGCGCCCAGCGGACCTTGCTGACCACATCGGTCGAGCCGATGCCCGCCGGCTTGTCCACGATCAGCCAACCGTGGATCTCGCGTCCCTTTTTTCGCGCCATTCTAGTTCTGTCCTACATATCCGATGATCGGCCCCAGCCGCCGCCCGAAATCGGCGCGGCCCAGGCTCGGGGCGTATAGCCGCGAAATCGAGCCGTCGAAATACAGCGCATCCTGCGCCCCCAGCCCGTCGCGGAACAGCCGGCCGAATTCGTGGAACGTCACCGCCCGGTCCGAGATGGCGAACCACGCCGTCTGCCCGTCCGGCGAGACGCCGACGCCGTTCCTGACATAGCGGCTGTCGCTGTCCACCAGGAAACGCGGATGCAGCGCGCCGTCGATGACCAGCATCGGCCCCGATTGCGTGGCGATGCGGCAGTCCGGGGCGGCCCTGGCAAAGGCCCGGCTCTCGATCACCTGATAGGGCCGCGCGCCGCCGGTGCAGAAGACGCCGTTCGGCAGCATGCCGAAATTGCCGCCGCCGCCGGCCGTCACCAGCCCGTGCTGGCTGACGCCGTCGCTGACGTAAAGCCCGACCGGGGTGAAATCCGGGTGATACATGCCGGCATTCATGGCAAAGCCCAGCACCTCGCCCTCGGCCAGCGTGCGGCGGACGGCGGTGAAATCGCCCAAGACCCGGCCGTCGGGGCCGTTCAGCCACAGCCGCAGCCCCGGCTCCTGCCCGGCCGTCAGCGTGCAGATCACATAGCCCTGCCCGTCGAAGTCGCGCTTTTCGCAGATCCCGGCCATGGCGGGCAGGGTTATGGCGATCAGCGCACCAAGGGCCAGGCCCAGCCGGCGCTTGAGGTCAATCTTCATCGTCTTCCGGGTGCGATTCGACGTCGCGGCGCACCCGGTCCTCGGACAAGAGCCGGCGGGTGTCGTCCATGCGGTCGAAGGTCTCGTCCAAGACAAAGCGCAGCTGCGGCGCGTATTTCAGCGTCATCGCCTTGGCGACCAGGTGGCGCAGCTCGCCCGCGTTGCGGCGCAGCGCGGCCAGCGCCTCTTCGGCGCCCTGCCCGCCCAGGGGCAGCACATAGGCCGTCGCGACCTTGAGGTCGGGCGAGGTCCGCACCTCTCCGACCGTGATCGAATGCCGGTTCAGGTCGGGATCGTGGACATCCCCCCGCAGGAGGACGTCGGAAAGCGTGCGGCGGATCAGCTCGCCCACGCGAAGCTGGCGCTGCGAGGGGCCGGTGCCGGAATGAAAGCGGTTCTGTGCCATGCGCGCAGATGTAGGGGGTCGCGGCCCGCGCCGCAACGGGATAGACATGCCGCAAACGGGGGATCGAGCATGGAAAAACCGGGAATCGTCATCACGGGCGCGTCGGGCCGCATGGGGCAGATGCTGGTGCGCACCATTCTGGGGTCGGACCAGGCCCGTCTTGTCGGTGCCATCGAGCGCGAGGGCAGCCCCTGGATCGGCCGCGACCTGGGCGAGGCGATGGGCGGCGCGGCGCTGGGAATCACCGTCACCGACGACGCGGTCGAGGCCATCGCCAAGGCGCAGGCGGTGATCGACTTCACCGCCCCGGCGGCGACGGTGGCCTTTGCCGAGCTGACCGCGCAGGCCCGCGCCGTGCATGTGATCGGCACCACGGGATTCGAGCCCGCGGACCTGGACAAGCTGCGTGCCGCCGCCCGTCACGCGCCGATCATCCGCGCCGGCAACATGAGCCTGGGCGTGAACCTGCTGGTCGGCCTGACCCGCAAGGTCGCCGCCGCGCTCGGCGAGGATTGGGACGTCGAGGTGGTCGAGGCGCATCACAACCGCAAGGTCGATGCGCCCTCGGGCACCGCCCTGATGCTGGGCGAGGCCGCCGCCGCCGGGCGCGGCCACAGCCTGGACGAACTGCGCACCCCGGCGCGCGAAGGCATCACCGGCGCCCGTGCGCCCGGCTCCATCGGCTTTTCCGCTATCCGCGGCGGCGACATCGTGGGCGAGCATGACGTGATCTTCGCCACGACGGGCGAGCGGGTGGTGCTGCGCCATGTCGCCACCGACCGCGCCATCTTTGCCCGCGGCGCGCTGCGTGCGGCGCTTTGGGGCCAGGACAAGGGGCCGGGCGAATACGACATGGCGGATGTGCTTGGTCTTTGAGGCTCCAGCGTCTAGGTTCACGCCATGACCCTGCTTGCGACGCTTGACGATGCCGATGCCGACCTGACCGCCTGCCTGGCGCGGGTGATGGCGGCTGTCCTGAAACCGGGCGACGTGGTGGCGTTGCAGGGGCCGGTCGGCGCCGGCAAGACCCATTTCGCCCGCGCCTTCATCCGCGCCCGCCAGGGCGAGGCGGCCGAAGAGGTGCCCAGCCCCACCTTCACCCTGGTCCAGACCTATGCCGACCCGATGGGGACCGAGATCTGGCATGCCGATCTCTACCGCCTGACCCATCCCGAGGAACTGGCCGAGCTTGGCCTCGACGAGGCCATGCGCGAGGCCATCGTGCTGGTCGAATGGCCCGAGCATGGCAGCCCGCTGGAGGGCGCGCTGACCGTGGGGCTGGAGCCCCTGGCGGATGCGCCCGACCTGCGCCGCATCACCCTGGCGGGCTCCGAGCCGCATTGGGGCCTGATGACCCGCCTGCCAGCCATCGCCCGGCTGATCCACCGCGCCGGCTGGTCCGGGGCGCGGCTCGGGCCGCTGGCGGGCGATGCTTCGTCGCGGCGCTATTTCCGGCTGGTCGAGGACGGCGGGCGCAGCGCGGTCCTGATGGATGCCTCGCCCGGCGTGACCGCGCCCTATGTTGCGATGACGCAATGGCTGCGGGCGCTGGACCTGCACGCGCCCGAGATCCTGGCCACCGACCAGGCGCAGGGCCTGCTGCTGATCGAGGATCTGGGCGACGACCTGGTCGCCCGCGTGCTGGAGCAGCGGCCCGAGCTTGCGCCCCGCATCTATGACCGCATGACCGACCTGCTGGTGCAGCTGCATGGCCACGAGCCGCCGGATTTCGTGCCGCGCCTCGACGGGCCGGAACTGGCGCATCAGGTCGGGCTTTTCGCCGAATACTACCCCCCCGCCGCCGGCGCGCCCGGCAAGGGGGCCGAGGTCGCCGCGGTGATCGAGCACCTGCATGCCAAGCTGGCCGCCGACATGCCGCCGGTGCTGGGCCTGCGCGATTTCCATGCCGAGAACGTGGTCTGGCGGGCCGATGCGCCGCTGGGCCTGTTGGATTTCCAGGACGCGGTGGCGGTGCATCCGGCCTATGACCTGGTCTCGGCCCTGCAGGACGCCCGCCGGGACGTCGCCCCCGGGATCGAGGCGGCGCAGATCGCCCGCTACATCGCCGCGACCGGGGTGGACGAGGCACGGTTTCGCGCCGCCTATGCGCTTCTGGGCGCGCAGCGCAACCTGCGCATCATGGGCATTTTCACCCGGCTGGCGCAGCGCGAAGGCAAGCGGCGCTACCTGGCGATGATGCCGCGCGTCTGGGCGGCGATCCAGCGCGACCTGGCCCATCCGGCCCTGGCGCCGCTGGCCGAGGCGCTGGAGGGCATCCCGGCCCCGACCCCCGAGGTGATCGAGGGCATCGCCGGATGACCTTGCCGCTGATGATCTTTGCCGCGGGCAAGGGCACCCGCATGGCACCGCTGACCGACAGGGTGCCGAAGCCGCTGATCGCGGTCGGTGGCCAGACGCTGCTGGATCGCGCGCTGGCCTTGGGGCGGCAGGCGGGCGTCGGGCCGGTGGCGGTGAACATCCACCACCTGGGCCAGCAGATCCGCGATCACGTCGCCGGGCAGGACATCGCCGTCTCGGACGAAGCCGACCTGCTGCTGGAGACCGGGGGCGGCTTGCGCAAGGCGCTGCCGCTGCTTGGCCCCGGCCCTGTGATCACGATGAACCCGGATGTGGTCTGGACCGGCCCGAACCCGGTCCGCGCCCTGCTGGACGGCTGGCGCGAGGACATGGACGCGCTTCTGATGCTGGTGCCGCTGGCGCGGACGCATGGCCGGCAGGGCGGCGGCGATTTCAGCCTTGGCTCTGCCGGCCGGCTGATCCGCAAGGGCGACCTGGTCTATGGCGGCGTGCAGATCATCCGCCCCGAGCGGCTGGCCGAGATCCCCGAGCAGGTGTTCTCGCTCAACCGGCTCTGGGATCTGATGATCGCCGAGGGCCGCGCTTACGGCCTGGTCCATCCCGGCGCATGGTGCGACGTGGGCCGGCCCGACTGCATCCCGCTGGCCGAGAGCCTGCTCGATGCCTGACTGGCAGAACGGCGTATTCGCCCTGCCCTGCGGCGCCGATTTTGCCGGCGGCCTGGCCGAGGGGCTGGTCCGGCGCATGGCGGACCGTCCGCCGCAGGACATGGCGCGGGTCACGGTCTATGCCAACTCCGGCCAGTCGCTGATGGCGCTGCGCCAGGCCTTCATCCGGCGCGGGCCGCTGCTTTTGCCCCGGCTGCGGCTGATCGCCGACTTGGGCGGCGGCGCGGCCACGGCGCCGCTGGCGCGCCGGCTGGAGCTGGGCCGCCTGATCGACGCCGCGCTGCGGGCCGATCCCGACCTGGCGCAGGGGCAATCGGTGCCGGAACTGGCCGCCTCGCTGGCGGCGCTGATGGCCGAGATGCAGCTCGAGGGGCTGGACGCGCAGGCGCTGGACCGCATCGACGCCAGCGAACATGCCCAGCATTGGGGCCGCGCGCTGGCCTTCCTCAAGATCGCCGCCGGCTATTACCTGTCCGACCCGCCGCAGGACCGCGAGGCCCGCCAGCGCGCCGCGGCCCAGGCGCTGGCCGCAGCCTGGGCGCGGGGCGAGGATCTGCCGCAGGGCCCGGTGGTCGTCGCCGGCTCGACCGGCTCGCATGGCGCGACGCGGGATTTCATGCGCGCCGTCGCCCGGCTGCCGATGGGCGCGGTGGTGCTGCCGGGCTTCGATGCCGACCTGCCGCAGGTGGTCTGGGACGGGCTCGACGCGCTGTCCGAGGATCACCCGCAGGCGCGCTATGCGCCGCTGCTGGCCGAGTTCGGGCCGCCCGGCGAATGGTTGCCCGGCACCGCCCCCCACCCGGCGCGCAACCGGCTGATCTCGCTGGCGCTGCGCCCGGCGCCCGTCACCGACCAATGGATCGAGGAAGGCCCGCGCCTTGGTCCGCTGGTCCCCGCGACCGAACGCCTGACCCTGATCGAGGCCGAGCAGCCGGGGCAAGAGGCCGAGGCCGTGGCGCTGATCATCCGCGAGGCGGTCGAGCGCGGCCAGCCGGTGACGCTGATCGCCGCCGACCGCATGCTGACGCGCCGCGTGCAATCGGCGCTGGACCGCTGGGGCATCATCCCCGACGATTCCGCCGGCCAGCCCTTGCCGCTGACCGCGGCCGGCCTGTTTTTGCGCCATGTCGCCGACCTGTTCGGGGCCGAGATGATGCTGGACGCGCTGCTGGTGCTGCTCAAGCACCCGGTGACGGCGACGGGCCTTGGCCCCGACTACCGGCGCGACCACAACCGCCATGCCCGCGACCTGGAACTGCACCTGCGCCGCAACGGCCCCGCCTTTCCCGACGGCGCGGCGCTGCGGGCCTGGGCGGACCGGGGCGACGGCTCCAGCAAGCCCTGGGCGCTATGGCTGGCCGAGTTGCTGGACCGCATCGTGCCGCTGGCGCAGGATCGGGCGCCGCGGCCCCTGGCGGATCGGCTGCGCGATCTGCGCGCCTTGGCCGAGGATCTGGCCGCCGGTCCCCGCGGCAGCGCCGATGCCTCCGAGCTTTGGGCCAAGGCTTCGGGCGGGCTGGCGCGGTCGGTGCTGGACCACCTGGCCGCCCATGCGCATCTGGGCCATGACCTGCGGCCGGGCGAGTTTTGCGACCTGCTTTACGACGAATTGCAGGGACAGGCGGTGCGGCAGGACGTGGCCGCCCATCCGCTGGTCCGCTTTCGCGGCCCGCGCGAGGCCCGCACCGAGGCGGTGGACGAGGCCGCCGGCTTGGTGATCCTGTCCGGGCTGAACGAGGGCGGCTGG
This sequence comes from Paracoccus sp. FO-3, assembly GCF_006386455.1. Lineage (NCBI taxonomy): Bacteria > Pseudomonadati > Pseudomonadota > Alphaproteobacteria > Rhodobacterales > Paracoccaceae > Paracoccus > Paracoccus sp. FO-3. Next base: position 95,099 of record NZ_VCBQ01000002.1, read on the forward strand.
CCGCAGGCCCTGCCCCCCGATCCGTGGCTGTCGCGGCCGATGCGGCTGGCCGCCGGGCTGACCCTGCCCGAACGCCAGGTGGGCCTGGCCGCGCATGACTTCCAGCAGGCAGTTGGCGCGGGCCGGGTGGTGCTGACCCGCGCCCGCCGCGATGCCGAGGCCGAGACCATCCCCTCGCGCTGGCTGAACCGGCTGGTGAACCTGCTGGGCGGGCTGCCCGATCAGCAGGGGCCGCAGGCGCTGGCGGCGATGCGGGATCGCGGCCGCCATTGGCTGGACCTGGCCGAGTTGCAGGCCCGGCCGCGGATGCGGCTGGCGCCGGCGCATCGCCCCTCGCCCATCCCGCCGCCGCCGGCGCTGCGCGAACTGTCGGTGACCGAGGTCAGGACGCTGATCCGCGACCCCTATGCCGTCTATGCCCGCCGCGTGCTGGGCCTGCGCGCGCTGGACCCCTTGCGCCCCGAACCCGACGCGGCCGAACGCGGCAACGTGCTGCATCACATCATGGACCGTTTCCTGCGCGGCCTGCCCGACCTGCCCGAGGCGCCGCAGGTCATGGCGGCGCGGCTGCTTTCCATCACTGATGCGGTGCTGGAGGCCGAGGTGCCCTGGCCCTCGGCCCGGCTGTTCTGGCGCGCGCGCATCGCCGGCATCGCCGAGCGGCTGATGGCGGACGAGGCCGCAAGGCTGGCGCGCGGCCGGCCGATCCTGGTCGAGGAATATGGCGAACAGGGCGTCCCCGGCCTGGATTTCCGCCTGATCGCCCGGCCCGACCGGCTGGACCTGCTGCAGGATGGCCGGGTGCATGTCTATGACTACAAGTCCGGCAAGCCGCCCTCGGACAAGCAGATCGCGCATTTCGACAAGCAATTGCCGCTCGAGGCCGCCATGGTCCGGCACGGCGCCTTCAAGGCGCTGGGACCGGCCGAGGTCGAGGGCATCAGCTATATCCAGCTGGGCGGCGAGGGAAAGACCGAGCCGCGCGAGTTCAGCCCCGGCTTCGCCGAGGAAACCTGGGCCGGCTTCGTCACCCTGATCCGCCGCTATCTGGGCGGCGAGCGCGGCTTTACCGCGCGGCTGGCGATGGAGCGGTCCGACCATGCCAGCGACTACGACCACCTGTCGCGGCATGGCGAATGGGACACGACCGAAATCCCCCAGCCGCAGAGGTTCGCCGATGATGGATGAGGCGACGCTGGCGCAGGTGCGGGCGGCGGACCCGCATCGCTCGACCTGGCTGACGGCCAACGCCGGCTCGGGCAAGACGCGGGTGCTGACCGACCGGGTGGCGCGGCTGCTCTTGGCCGGGACCGCGCCCGAGCGCATCCTGTGCCTGACCTATACCAAGGCCGCGGCGACCGAGATGCAGAACCGCCTGTTGGCGCGGCTGGGCCAATGGGCCATGCTGCCCGAACCGGCGCTGCGCGCGGAACTGGCGCGGCTGGGCGAGGCGGGCGCCCCCGACCTGCCCGCCGCGCGCCGGCTGTTCGCCCGCGCCATCGAGACGCCGGGCGGCCTCAAGGTCCAGACCATCCACAGCTTCTGCGCGGGCGTCCTGCGCCGCTTTCCGATCGAGGCCGGGGTGCCGCACGGCTTCACCGAGCTTGACGACCGCAGCGCCGCGCTGATCCGGGCCGAGATCATCGAGGAAATGGCCCGAGACCATGCGCCCGAGCTGGAAGACCTGCTGGCCTTGCATTCGGGCGAAAAGCTTGACGCTTTCCTCGCCGGTCTGCGGGGGTTCGATGCCCCCGCGGACCGGGACGCGCTCTGGGCGGCTTGCGGGCTGGTGCCGGGCGAGGACATGCGGGCGCTCCTGGCGGAATGCTTCGCCGATGGCGCCACGGTCGTCGCCGCGCTGGTCCCGCATCTGCTGAAAGGCAGCACCACCGACCAGAAGGCGGCGGCGAAGCTTGGCCCCGGCAACTGGACGCAGCCGGGCCTGGCGGAACTGGCGATCCTCGAATCCGTGCTGCTGACCGGCGCCGGCGCCAAGGAGCCCTTTACCGCGAAATACGACAGCTTCCCGACCAAGGCGCTGCGCAGCGGCCCCTGCGCCGACCTGCTCGACGACCTGGCGATCCTGATGGAACGGGTCGAATCCGCCCGCCCCCGCCGCATCGCCTTGGCCCATGCCGAGCGCACGCTGGCGCTGCACCGTTTCGGCCATGGCTTCCTGACCCGCTACCGGGCGCAGAAGGCGGCGCATGGCCACCTGGATTTCGACGACCTGATCGACCGCACCGCGCGGCTTCTGTCGGAAAACAGCATGGCGCAATGGGTGCTGTTCCGGCTGGACGGCGGCATCGACCATATCCTGGTCGACGAGGCGCAGGACACCAGCCCGGCGCAATGGCAGGTGATCGAGCGGCTGACGGACGAGTTCACCGCCGGCCAGGGCGCGCGGCCCGGCAGCCGCAGCCTGTTCGTGGTGGGCGACCCCAAGCAGTCGATCTACAGCTTCCAGGGCGCCGACATCGCGGTGTTCGAGGCCCGCCGCACCGGCTTTGCGCAAGCCTTCCAGGCGGTGCAGAACCCGATGCAGGTTCTGGAGCTGCGGCATTCCTTCCGCAGCTCGACCGCGATCCTGTCGCTGGTCGACCAGGTCTTTGCCGGCGACGCGGCGCGCGGCCTGGGCGATCCGCCGCAGCACCGCGCCTTTCGCACCGGGATGCCGGGCCGGGTGGACCTGTGGCCGGCGATCCCCAAGCCCGACAAGCCCGAGCCCGGCGACTGGACCGACCCGGTGGACCAGCCGGCCGAGAATTCGGAAACCGTGCAGCTGGCCCGCGCCATCGCCCGCGCCGTGGACGAGATGCTGGGCCAGCCGATCCTGGACGCCAAGACCGGCCAGCGGCGCCGCATCCGCGCCGGCGACGTGCTGATCCTGGTCCAGCGCCGCTCGGAACTGTTTGCCGAGATCATCGCGGCGCTGAAATCGGCGAACCTGCCCGTCGCCGGCGCCGACCGGCTGAAGCTGGCCGGGGAAATGGCGGTGCAGGACATTCGCGCCCTCTTGTCGGTGCTGGCCACGCCCGAGGACGACCTGTCGCTGGCCGCCTGCCTGCGCTCGCCGCTGTTCGGCCTGACCGAGGAGCAGCTTTATCGCCTCGCCGCCGGGCGCAAGCGTGGCGAATACCTGTGGCGGCGGCTGCGGGAATCGACGCATCGCCATGCGGTGGATGTGCTGGCCGACCTGATGGGCCAGACCGGCTTCATGCGGCCCTATGACCTGGTCCAGCGCCTGCTGATCCGCCACGGCGGGCGCGAGCGGCTGATCGCCCGGCTGGGCCCCGAGGCGCAGGACGGCATCGACGAGCTGCTGTCGCAGGCGCTGAGCTATGAAAGCTCGGAGACGCCCTCGCTGACCGGCTTCCTGGTCTGGCTGACCGGCGACGATGTCGAGGTCCGCCGCCAGCCCGGCTCGGCCGGGGATGGCGAGGGGCTGATCCGGGTGATGACCGTGCATGGCTCGAAAGGGCTGGAAAGCCCCATCGTCATCATGCCCGACGCCGCCAAGCGCAAGCCCCCGCGCGAGGCGCCGGTGCTGCCCGGCCCGGACGGGCTGGCGCTGTGGCGCGGCCGCAAGGGCGAGCGGCCCGATCCGGTCGAGGAACTGGCCGCCGCCCAGACCGAGCGGCAGCTGCAGGAACGCAAGCGGCTGCTCTATGTCGGCCTGACCCGCGCCGAAAGCTGGCTGATCGTTGCCGCGGCGGGCGAGACCGGCCAGGGCGAGGACAGCTGGCACGCCATGGTCGAGGCCGGGCTGGGCCGCTCCGACCTGGCCCAGGCGCGCCTGCCCGCGCCCTGGGGGGGCGAGATCCGCCGGCTGTCCTTTGGCGACTGGCCCGAGGACGCGCCGGATGCGGTGCCGGCCGAAAGGCCGGTGCTGGCCGAGCCGGACTGGCTGCGCGCGCCCCCGCCCCCCGCGCCCGAAAAGCTGCGCCCCGTCGCCGCGACGGCTCTGGGCGGCGCCAAGGTGATCGGCGCGCCCGGCGAAGGCGATGCCGCGGCGGCGATGCTGTTCGGCACGCGGCTGCATCTGCTGCTGGAGCATCTGCCGGGCCGCGATCCCGCCGAATGGCCCGATCTGGCCCGCGACGTGCTGGCCGATGCCGAGGGCGGCCTGCCGGCCCCCGAGGAACTGGCGGCGCTGCTGGCCGAGGCGCGCGCGGTGATCGAGGCGCCGGACCTGGCGCAGGTCTTTGCGCTTTCCGACGCGGCCGAGGTGATGGCCGAGGTAGCGCTGGCCGCGCCGGTGCCGGGCATCGGCATCCTGACCGGGGCGGTGGACCGGCTGGTGGTCGAGCCCGGCCGCATCCTGGCGGTGGACTACAAGTCGAACCGCGAGGTGCCGGGGACGCCGCAGGCGGTGCCGCTGGGCATCCTGCGACAGATGGCCGCCTATCGCGCGGCTTTGCGGTCGATCTGGCCGCAGGCGCGGGTCGAGGTTGCGGTGCTTTGGACGGCTGCGCGCAGCCTGATGGCGCTGCCCGACGACTTGCTGGATCGGGTGATGGCGGGCCTTGACCCCAACCGCCCCGGTGCCTAGCTGTTGACGGATACGCCCTGCCGGCCCTGCCGGCACATTGCAGGAGAGCCCGATGGCCAACACCCAAGCCGTTTCCGACGCCGAATTCGACAGCGAAGTCCGTCAGTCCCCGACCCCGGTCGTGGTCGATTTCTGGGCCGAATGGTGCGGGCCTTGCCGCCAGATCGGCCCCTCGCTGGAAGAGCTGGCCGCCGAATACGAGGGCCGGGTCAAGATCGTCAAGGTCAACGTGGACGAGAACCCCGAAAGCCCCGCCGCGCTTGGCGTGCGCGGCATCCCGGCGCTGTTCCTGTTCAAGGACGGCCAGGTCGTGTCGAACAAGATCGGCGCCGCGCCCAAGGCCGCGCTGAAGGCCTGGATCGACGAATCCATCTGATTTCAGGTGCCGGGGGCGGTCCCGATCGGCCAGCCGCCCCGGCGCATCGCCGCCAGGATCCGCGCGCCTGCCTCGGGCCGCGTGGCGTTGATGGCTTTTTCCTGAAGAAACCAGAACAGGTAGCGGTCGAAATCCGGCGCATGGGTTTCGGCCTGCGCCAGCGCCTCGGCCGCGCCCAGCTGGGCGACGTTCAGCGCGATGTGGTGGAAGTCGATCTGGGCGAACAGCACCGCCGGCTTGCCCAGCAGGTAGCCGTCGAAGGCCACCGCGCTGTTCTGTGTCGCGACAACGGCGCAGTCGCGCAAGAGCCGCATGCTGTCGCCACCGATGGTCAGGTTCGGATGGCGCGCCGCCAGCCCGGCCAGCGCCGCGCGGTCGGCATCGTCGTAGCCTTCCCTTGGGTGCAGCGTGGCGGTGGTGGGCCGGCCGGTGGCGGCGACCGCCTCGAGCATCTCGATGGGGCTCATGGTCTGGAACGAGCGGCAGCGGCGGATATGGCCTTGCAGCGGCACCAGCACCGCATCGCCGCGCCGGGGCGGCGGCCCCGGCAGCACGCGGGCGCGCAGCCGGTCGGCGAAGCTGCGCGCGGCCTCGGGGTCGATGGCCGCGGGGTCGTGGCGGCTTTGCGCGACCTGGAAGCGCCAGCGTTGCGGCACCGGCTCGATCTGCCAGAACGGGTAGTGATAGGCGCGGCGAAAGGTCAGGGCGCGCGCATGGGTCGGCGCCTCCATGTGAAACAGCGCGTAGCCGTCGCGCAGGGGCGCGGCCATGCGGGCCGCGGCGCCGGTCTTGTGCCATTCGACGCGCCAGCCCGCGTCCTCGACCGCCCGGCGCAGCACGGCCATGAAGTTGAAGCTGCCCGCCCGCGCCGTTTCCAGCATCGAGCCTTCCAGGTAGACGCGCAGGACGGGGGCGTGGGTCATGGCCGGCACGCTAGCGGCTGGCGCGGCGTGGCGGAAGGGGGCGGGTTGCGAAAGCCCCGGCCGGCCCATATCTGACCCCGCAGGCGAGAGATCGGAGAGAGGCATGTCCGAAGACAAATTTCCCGGCTGGCACGGCACCACCATCCTGGCGGTGCGACGCGGCGGCCGCGTGGTCGTCGCCGGGGACGGCCAGGTCAGCGTCGGCCAGACGGTGATGAAGGGCACGGCGCGCAAGGTGCGCCGGCTGAGCCCCGGCGGGCATGAGGTGGTGGTGGGCTTTGCCGGCTCGACCGCGGACGCCTTTACCCTGCTCGAACGGCTGGAGAAGAAGCTCGAGGCGGCGCCCGGCCAGTTGGCGCGGGCCTGCGTCGACCTGGCCAAGGACTGGCGCATGGACAAATACCTGCGTAACCTGGAGGCCATGTTGATCGTGACCGACGGGCGCGACATCTTCGTGGTGACGGGGGCCGGTGACGTGCTGGAGCCCGAGCATGACGTGGCCGCCATCGGTTCGGGCGGCAATTTCGCCCTGGCCGCGGCGCGCGGGCTGATGGAGGGCGACCTGGATGCCGAGGCGGTGGCGCGCAAGGCCATGGCGATCGCGGCGGATATCTGCGTCTATACCAACGGCAACCTGACGGTCGAGGTTCTGGGCTAGCGGGGGCTTCGCCCCCCGCCCCGCAAGCCCCTCGACGGGGCTTGCGGGGCGTCCCCCAGGGTATTTGTGCAACGGAGAAAGCAGGCAGGCGCCGGGTTCAGGCGCCTTCCTTTGCCGCCAGCCCTTGCAGCAGCGCCAGGCGGTCGCGGCGGAAATCGCCGGAGCCGGTGGCTAGCCCCTGCATGGCGCGCACGAAGAACTGGCGGTAGTCCTGCGCCTTTTCGCACCAGGCCAGCAGCTTGACGCCCTGCGGCGGGTGGACCAGCGCCAGCGGCAGGACCGTTCGCTGCGTTTCATTGCCGGCAAGGTCGGCATAGCCGAAGGCGACCGGCCGGCATGCGCGCATCGCCGCATGCAGCAGCGCCAGGTCGGCGGCGGCCGCTTGGGGCATGTCCTCGCGGTAATGGGCGGCGGGGCGCACGTCCAGCTTGCGATAGAGGCGCAGGAGCAACGCGCCCTCGGGGTCGGCCTGTTGCAGCCGGTCCATCGCCGCGCGGGCGGCGGCGGCATGCACCGGATCGCCGCGATGATCCGCCAGCGCCAGGCCGCGCAGCGCGGCGTCGCGCAGTTCCGGGTCGAGCGCCGGCGCGGCGGG